>NZ_JAVSCQ010000007.1:0-133700 GCF_040560405.1 Facivitalis istanbulensis | reverse complement strand
TCTGGCGGGTACGGCGGACGACGTGACGACGACGTTCGAGTATAATCCGGCGAGCCAGATCACGGCGAAGACACGGTCGAACGATGGCTATGCGTTCACCGGCTATGTGAACGTGAACCGGGCCTATCACTACTTTGGCAGAAGTTTGACGGCGGCTTCGGTGATGCGATATCCGCATTGCGGACAACAAGCGGGTGAGCAGCTCCCTTCTGAACGGTGACCGACGCGGTGCTGGACGAGGTGGCGATCTGGCAGCGGCGGCCGCTGGATCCGGCCTATCCGCTGGTCTTCTTTGACGCGCTACGGGTGAAGATCCGGGACGAGGGCATGGTGCGCAACAAGGCGATCCACATCGCGCTCGGCGTCCGTGCCGATGGTGCCAGGGAGGTGCTGGGCCTGTGGCTGGAGCAGAACGAGGGTGCCAAATTCTGGCTCAGGGTCATGAACGAGCTCAGGAACCGCGGCACCGAAGACATCCTGCTCGCCGTGGTCAATCGCCTGAAGAGCTTTCCCGAGGCGATCACGGCCGTATTCCCCGACGCCGTCGTCCAGACCTGCATCGTGGGGCCGTTGAAAAACCTCAGGCGGTATGATTCAATCGACCATCAAGGCTTGGGAGAGATCCATGCTGGGGCGCAAGGAACGGGATCAGCTGGAGCTGTTCATTTCAGGGTCATTGCGCCAACTTATTCCTAATGATCACGTGTCGGTGCGGGGCGATGCTGTGCTCGATCTTTCGTGGCTCCGCGCAGAGATCGCTGATCTCTATAGTCCCGACAACGGCCGGCCGGGCATCGATCCCGAAGTCGCGGTGCGCTTGATGCTGGCGGGCTTCCTGCTCGGCATTGTCCATGACCGTCGATTGATGCGTGAGGCGGCGGTTAACATCGCGATCCGCTGGTTCGTGGGCTACAGCGTGCATGAGGCGCTGCCCGATCACTCCTCGCTGACGCGGATCCGCCAGCGCTGGGGGGGCGAACGTTTCCGGCGGATCTTCGAGCGCACAGTTCAGGCGTGCATTGCGGCGAAGATCGCGACCGGCGAGGTTGTCCACCTCGATGCCTCGCTGATCCGCGCGCACGTCAGTTGGGCTGCGCTTGTCGTACGCCATGTCGAGGCTGTCGCAGAGGCCGATGACAAGGCGCTCCGCGACGGCCGTCAAAGCGGCAGGTTCAAGAAGGTCTGCGTGACCGACCCTGACGCCACGATGGCAACCAGCGGGCGTAATCGCCGTCTCGAGCCCGCCTATAAGCAGCATACCGCAGTCGACGACATCGCCGGTGTGATCGTCGATGTCGAGATTGCGACTGGCGAAGAGAATGAGGGCATGGCGGTCGCGGGGCGGATCGACGCGATCGCCACGACTACCGGCAGATCGATGGCCATTGCGACGATGGATGCCGGTTATGCCTATGCCAAGGTCTTCCAGGCGCTCGAGGATCGCGACATTGAGGGCATCGTCCCCGCCAAGGCCGAGCCGCCGCCAGGCAAGGTCATTCCGACACGGCGCTTCAAGTTCGATCCCCGCCACAACATCGCCCGCTGCCCGCGCGGCAAGATCCTTCGCCCCAAAGGCAAGCTCCAGCGCGGCGCGTTTCAGTATTTCCATGCCCGCGCCTGCGATTGCCGTGCCTGTCCGTTACGGGCTCGCTGCGTCAGTCCTTCCCGCCACGCCCGTGTTGTCGTCTTCAACGTGAACCATCCCGCCCTGCTCAGGGCTCGGCGCAAGCGGCTCGCCTGGGGCACTCGTGAAACCCGGTTGTACCAGCGTCATCGCTGGCGCGTCGAAGGCGTCCACGGCGAGGCCAAGACCTAGCACGGCCTGGGCAGAGCGGTCCGACGCGGCCTCGACAACATGCGCATCCAGGCCTTCCTCACCGCCGCAGCCATCAACCTGAAGCGGCTCGCCGCCTCCTTTTTACTCCTGATCGCGCGCATTTCCGTCAGATTCATGAATCTCAGTCCGGCGAGAGTGCCCGTGAGCGGTTGAAACGTACCCGCACGGTCGATCTTCAGCCGCGGCGCTGAATACACGCCGCATCCGCCCATATTCTGACTTCTTCAACGACCCCATCGTCCATCTGCTGCGCAATTCCATGGACTTCGTGTCCTGGAAGGACCGCAAGGGCTTGGCGAGCGCGTTGAAGGAGGTCTACCGCGCGCCCGGCGCCGAGGCGGCCGAGCAGGCCCTGACAGCCTTCGAGGCCGGGCCCTGGGGCACCCGCTACCCCGCCATCGGCCAGAGCTGGCGGCGTGCCTGGGCCGAGGTCATCCCGTTCTTCGCCTTTCCCGACGAGGTCCGCCGGATCATCTACACCACCAATTCCATAGAGGCGCTCAATTCAAAGCTGCGCCGGGCGGTGCGTGCACGAGGCCATTTCCCCACCGACGAGGCCGCCACCAAGCTGCTCAACCTGATCTTGAACCGATCGGAGAAAGAGTGGGGGATGCCGCCACGCGAGTGGACTATGGCCAAGGCCCAGTTCGCCGTCATCTTCGGCGAACGCTTCATCAGGCCATGGCGGCGTAATGTCCAGCCGCCCGCCCGCACACGAAATTCCTGACACTCCCGGTGGCCGACGCCGCGCTTGTTACCCAACTTCTGCAGATACGGCTCAAGCCAATGCTCGAGATCCCGCTGCCAGTCCTCTTCCATCGCCAGCCTCCATCAAGGCTGGCAACCTGTGAATCACGCATTCTTCCCGCAGAAAATCCCAAAAATCACACTCCAGCCAAAGTAGTGCCAGGTAGCGAAATCCCGTCGAGCAAGATGCCAGCCCAGGCTCGACCCGATCAAAGCTCCGACATCGGAAGGAGGAACCGGCGACCGGATCACCCGTGGCCGGACGACTCCCCACGGGCGGGCGAGGCCGGGGATGGTTCGTCCAGCCCGCGCGCCTGCGCCTTGCGCCGCTTCAGATTTTCCCGAAGCGCCGCCGCCAGCCGCTCCGCGCGTTCGTCTTTTTCCATGGCCCATCGCATAATCCAGCCAACAAGCGCTTGACAATGTCTGCCCGATCGTCTCTAGGCGCGCTTCCCGCGTTGAGACGCGAGTGCTGCCGTAGCTCAGTGGTAGAGCGCATCCTTGGTAAGGCTGAGGTCGTGAGTTCAATCCTCACCGGCAGCACCATTTTCCCCGACCTGACGCTTAAGGGTCATATTACTTCTCCTCGTGCGTAGGGGCGCGAGCAGGACGGATCGGGTTGGTGGTCTCTGCCGGGCCGCGCTCATGCGCCGGTTCCGCATGAGGGAAGAGGCGCCGATCTCGCTCGCCGTCATGAAGAAGCGCGACGGGTGGCCGTTCGCAGCCTGTCCCCATAGCGGTCGCACATTCACAGCCGGCGAATTGCCATGGATCGAGCAGCGATCACCGGTGCCAATCACTGGGTACCCGGCCACGCCTGGAACGGCGCGCGCTCGGCCGCATCACCGAGAACGCTCTCCGCAAGACGGCCGCGCCGGCGTGTAGGGCAATGGGACCGCGATCCCGGCGACGGTGGCCAGGCCTTCACGCGTCAGTCCATCCCGACCTTGCCCGGCGCCCAATAGGCTTTAGCCCTGATCCGCCCCGATGGTACGCCATACTCCTTCAGCTTCTGTCGCAGCCGCTGCACGGTTCCGGCCTTGCCTGTCAGAACGAAGACATGCCCCGACGCGATCAGCCCGGGCAGCGTCGCCTCCAGATCAACAATATGAGCCTCACCCATCGATCGTCCGAAGACATGCGTCGCGGCCATTCCGAGACGTACGGCTACGGCGGCGGTGTCCGCAGCGTCATCGGCCTCAAAATATCCCGCGACCAGGCGGTGGGGATATTGCCCCGTCAACGCGCAGGCCAGCCCAAGCGAGGATTCGTCGCCGAAGATCGCGAAAGGCCCTTCAAGCTGGCGCACGCCGAGGGAGGCACGCGGGCCAAACACATCGCATTCGTCCCCCGCCTTGACCCGTCGGAGCCATTCACTGCCCGGTCCTGCTCCATGCGCAAAACCCAGGATGCGGGTTCGCCCCTGATCGGCATCCCATGCGATCGGCGTATAGGTGCGCGCGACGAAGGCGGACCCCATGGCGATCTGAACCTTCTGACCGGGCGTCCATTGCACCTCCCTCAGCTCCGGGCCTTCCAGCGAGACGAGGCGAAAGCGGTCGCTCAATGCCTCGCTGGCGATAATGGTCGCCCGCTTCATGAACAGGCGGATCAGCGCCTTGCCGATCCGTCCCTGCTTCCGCTCGACCGCGAGGGGACCATTGTTGGGGTGCGCCATCAGGCGATCCTCACCGAGAATTCATTGCCGCGCGCCTCGCCGATCTGCACTGGCTGAGAGACATAGCCATTCGCTGGATCGTGAACATAGGCCTGATAGTCCGGAGCGAAGGCATTTTCGCCGATCACCGCCGCGCCCGTGCGCAACGCGGGCTCGATCAGCTTGAGCACCGGCAGATAGAGCGACAGGGCTCCGTCGATCAGGGCAAGGTCGATCGCGCCGCCCATATCGGCCAGCGTGTCCAACGCATCGCCTTCCCGGATATCGACCAGATCGTCCAGACCGGCCTCGGCGAGATGCGCGCGCGCCTTCGCGACCTTTCCGGGCTCAAGCTCGCTTCCGATGACGATCCCTCCGCCATTGTCCCGCACGGCGGCCGCGAGATACAGGGTGGAAATCCCCATGGAGCTGCCGAACTCGACGATCCGTCGCGCCCCGGTCGCGCGAACGAGCGCATAGAGAAAGCGGCCGAACGCCGGCGAGATCGCGAGGAAATTGTCGGCATAGCCCCGATAGACCGCCGGATAGTCCCGCCGTTCCTCCGCCATATAGTGTGCCATCATCTGCTCGATCGAGGTGTCGGGGGCATTCAGTTGCGCCATCATCTTTTCCAGATGCGCGCGGTCCGATGCCTCGGCGGCTGCATGCAGGCGGGTCAGGAGCGTGGCGACGCGGGGGGTGTCGAGGCTGTTCACGGCTGGTCCTTTCGGCTTGCGTGAAGGCGAAATGCCTCGACGCCGTCTGTCTCCTTGAGATAAAGGCGCGCGAGGGTGGCGTCATTCCGAAATCTTGCCATGATATTATCCAGTTTCGCCAAAATGCGGATGCCATCGGGACCCAGCCGATGCCGATCCTGAGCACCGCGAATGTGGCGGACTGGATCGAGCCGGACGATGTCCCCCGGCCCATCGTGGCGTTCGGCGCGGCGATGCCCGACGATGGAGGCTTCGAACTCGATCCGCATCGCCACAGAAAGGGGCAGATGCTGCTGGTGCAGCGGGGCGCGATCAGTTGCGAGGTTGCGGGCGGCCTCTGGATCGTTCCGCCGCGCAGCGCGATCTGGGTTCCCGGTGGCGCTCTCCATTCCTTTCGCATCTCTGGCGGGCTGGAGGGCTATTGCGCCTTTGTCGATCCGGCGTTGACTGAGGCGCTGCCGACAAGCTGCTGCGCCGTGGCGGTGACGCCGTTGCTGCGCGAACTGCTCGCCCGGGCCGCCCACCTCCCCTATTTCTACGAGGAGGGCGGCGCGAACTCCCGACTGGTCTCGGTCATCCTCGACGAACTTGCGGCCGCGCGCGTGGAGGATCTCCACCTGCCGATGCCCGGCGATCCCCGCCTGCGCCGGATCATGGATGCGATGATCGCCACGCCGTCGGACCGGAGCTCGCTTGCGATCTGGGC
This sequence comes from Facivitalis istanbulensis, assembly GCF_040560405.1. Classification (NCBI taxonomy): domain Bacteria; kingdom Pseudomonadati; phylum Pseudomonadota; class Alphaproteobacteria; order Sphingomonadales; family Sphingomonadaceae; genus Facivitalis; species Facivitalis istanbulensis. The sequence goes on along the minus strand of NZ_JAVSCQ010000007.1, from coordinate 128,037 downwards.
GAAGCGCGCCGGACTGAGCGAGCGGACCATGTTGCGGCTCGTCCGGCGCGAGACGGGAATGAGCTTCGGGCAATGGCGTCGGCAACTGGGCGTGGTTCTGGCGGTCAAATGGCTCGCCGGGGGCGCTTCGATCCAGCGGGTCTCGGCCGATCTCGGCTATGAAAGCGTGCCGAGCTTCGTGACCATGTTCCGCAAAGCCCTTGGAACGTCGCCGGCCCGCTATATGGCCGAGCGGCACGCCGGGTAATGATCGCAACCGGCGACCGGAGCCGATCATGGCTCCGCCCTGTCGACCGGCCCTTGCCCGGTCCAGGGGCCGCGCAACTATCCTGCCCCCACGCAAATCTTGATTGGGATCGTTTCGCCGCCTCGCTAGCTATGGCCGGATGAGATTCCGTTTTTCCTTCGGGGCCCAGGTATTCGTGGGCATGGGCGTCGGCCTGCTGCTCGGCCTGTTCGCGCGGTCGCACGCCGCGACCGGCTTGGCTGAGGGGCTGCGCATCGTCGGCGAAAGCTTCGTGCAACTGCTTAAGGTGCTGGTCGTGCCGTTGGTGTTCACCGCCATCGTCGCCTCGATCGCGGCGCTGCGCGACCTGAACAACGCCGCGCGGCTGGTCGCCGCGACCTTCCTCTGGTTCGCGATCACCGCGCTGATCGCGGTCAGCATCGGGCTGGCGCTCGGCACCTGGCTCCAGCCCGGCCTTCATGCCGGCGTCGCGGCGGGCAGCGCGGTGCGCCCCGACACGGCGGGCTCGTGGCTCGACTTCCTGCGCGGGCTGATCCCCGCCAATATCCTGGGCCTGTCCGCGACGACCAGCGCGGGTGACGGCGGCGCGCTGAAGACCGGGCTATCGTTCAACATCCTCCAGATCATCGTCATGGCGGTCGCAATCGGCGTCGCGGCGGTGCGCATCGGCGACAAGGGGGAGAGCGTCCTGTCATTCAATGCCTCGGCCCTCGCCATCTTCCGGCGCATCCTGTCCTGGGTGATCCGGCTGACCCCGATCGGGTCGGGCGCGCTGCTGGGCAATGCGATCGTCCGCTATGGCTGGCAATCTCTGTCCGCGCTCGGCAGCTTCGCGCTCGCGGTCTATATCGGCCTCGGGCTGGTGCTGTTCGTCGTCTACCCGCTGCTCCTGCTCGCCAACGGCCTGTCGCCCCGGCGCTTCTTCGCCGCCGCCTGGCCCGCCATCCAGTTGGGATTCGTCTCGCGCTCGTCGATCGCGACGCTGCCGGTGACCGAGGATGTGGTCGAGCGGCGGCTGGGCGTGCCGCGGGCCTATTCGGCGTTCGCGGTCCCCTTTGCCGCGACCACCAAGATGGACGGGTGCGCCGCCATCTATCCCGCCATCTCCGCGCTGTTCGTCGCGCAATATTATGGCCTGCCGCTGCATGTCGGCGACTATGTGCTGATCGTCCTGGTGTCGGTGCTGGGCTCGGCGGCGACCGCCGGGTTGACCGGCGCGGTCGTCATGCTGACGCTGACGCTGTCCACGCTGGGCCTGCCGCTGGAGGGTGCCGGGTTGCTGCTGGCGATCGATCCGATCCTCGACATGGGGCGCACCGCGATCAACGTGGCGGGGCAGGCGCTGGTCCCGACCATCGTCGCGCACCGTGCGGGCCTCATCGCCGACACGCCCCCGGTGGACCGCTTGCCGGACGTGCCCCAAACAGGGTAAGCGCGACCATGTGCTTGCGCGCGGTGTTCTGGTGAAGTAATACACGCGAGTGGCCGACCGCCGGAACTCTGTGATGCGCCCCGACCCTTTCAATCCCGATCGCCTGCCCCCCGACCGTCCGTACGAGCCGGTGGGGCCCAACTATCCGCTCTACGATGCCGAGACCCAGAGCTGGTCCTTCGGCGAGGACGAGCCGGACGAGCGGACCACCCGCCGCCACCGCATCCGCTGGGGCCGGTGGATCGTGCGTGGCCTGGGCGCGGGCATCATCCTGCTGGTCATCGCCATCGCCTGGCTGGCGGTGACCGCGCCGCTGTCGCGCTCGCTCCAGCCGCCGACGCCGCCCTCGATCACGCTGACCGCCGATGACGGCTCGCCCATCGCGCGGCGCGGCGCGATCATCGGCGCGCCGGTCGACGCCGCCAAGCTGCCGCCGCATGTGCGTGAGGCGTTCCTGGCGATCGAGGATCGGCGCTTCTATTCGCACTGGGGCGTCGACCCGCGCGGCATCCTGCGCGCCGCCTGGCACAATGTCGGCTCCGGCGGCGTGCGCGAGGGTGGATCGACCATCACGCAACAACTGGCCAAGAACGCCTTTCTCGATTCCGACCGCACGGCGGGCCGCAAGATCCGCGAGGCGATGATCGCCTTCTGGCTGGAGGCCTGGCTGTCGAAGGACGAGATCCTGTCGCGCTATCTGTCGAACGTCTATTTCGGCGATAACGTGTACGGCATCAGCGCCGCCGCCAAACATTATTTCGGCCGTACCCCCGCCCAGTTGAACATCGGTCAGGCGGCGATGCTCGCCGGGCTGGTCAAGGCGCCCTCGCGCCTGGCGCCGACCTCCAATCTGAAGGGCGCGCGCGCCCGGCAGGCGGTGGTGGTCGCGGCGATGGAGGATGCGGGCTTCCTGACCAAGGCGCAGGCCGAGGCGGTACAGCCGCAGCGCGTGCTGGCCGCCCAGCCCGAGACGCTGCCCTCCGGCACCTATTTCGCCGACTGGGTCCTGCCCGAGGCCCGCGATCAGGCGGGCGAGATCAAGACCGAGGCGACCGTCCAGACCACGCTCAACCGGCGGTTGCAGCGGATCGCCGAGCGGACGGTGCGCAGCGCCGGGTTGAACCAGGCGCAGGTCGCACTGGTCGCGATGCGCCCCGACGGCCGCGTCGTGGCGATGGTCGGCGGCAAGGATTACGCCAGGAGCCCGTTCAACCGCGCCACCCAGGCGCGCCGCCAGCCGGGATCGGCGTTCAAGCTGTTCGTCTATCTGGCCGCGCTGCGATCGGGGATGACCCCAGATTCGACCGTCGAGGACGAGCCGGTCGACATCGCCGGGTGGAAGCCGCGCAACGCCGATGGCCGCTATCTGGGCAAGATCACGCTGCGCCAGGCCTTTGCCCGCTCCTCCAACGTCGCCGCCGCGCGGCTGACCCAGGCGGTCGGGGTCAAGGCGGTCATCAAGGCGGCGCGCGACCTGGGCATCACCACCCCCATCCCCAATGAAGCGACGATCGGCCTTGGCACCTCGACCGTCAGCCTGCTGGAACTGACCGCCGCCTATGCCGCGATCGCCAATGAAAGCTATCCGGTCGTCGGCCATGGCCTGACCGATGCGCGCGAAAAGGGCTGGTACCAGTCGCTGACCGACCGGAAGACGGGCTTCTCCTCGGCGGTGCATGACGGGATGCTCGACCTGCTGTCCTCCTCGATCAAGACCGGGACCGGACGCCACGCGTTGCTGACGGTCGATGCGTTCGGCAAGACCGGCACAACCCAGGATTCGCGCGACGCGCTGTTCCTCGGCTTCGCGCGCGACCTGGTGGTAGGGGTGTGGGTCGGCAATGACGACAACACGCCCAATCCCGGCCTGTCGGGCGGCGGCGTGCCCGCGCGCATCTGGCGCGCGTTCATGCAGTCGGCGCTCGACATCCCGCCGGTCGCGGCCCCGGTGGTGCAGGAGGAGGTCGATCCCGACGCCATCGCCAACGGCGTCGACGAGGAAGTGATGCCGACCGCCGATCCGGTGGGCAACATCATCCAGAGCCTGGGCATCGACCTGCACACCGACGATGACGCCCCGGCCTCGGTCGGCCCTGGTCGCCGTCGTGGCGATCGCCCCGCCATCGGGCCCGCGCCCGAGGAACGCCGACCCAACGACGAACGCCGCGACGACGAATAGCAACCCGGCTCCCCGTCCATCCACCGGATCGGGAGCCCGGTCGCAGCGATGGGATCGCGGTGTTGACGCATGGGGATGCCGCGCCCAAACGCTGGGATCATGCGATTCTTCTCGGACAACGCCGCCCGCATCCACCCCAAGGTGATGGAGGGAATCGCCCGCGCCGATCATCTCGACACCGCCTATGATGGCGATCGATGGTCGCGGGCGCTGGACGCGCGGCTGTCCGAACTGTTCGGCACCGGGGTGGAGGTGCTGTGGGTTCCCACTGGGACCGCCGCCAATGCCCTGGCGCTGGCCGCGCTCTGCCCGCCGCATGGCGGGATCGTCTGTCACCGCGACTCGCATATCCAGAATGACGAGGGCGGCGCGCCCGAATTCCATACCCATGGCGCCAAGCTGATGCTGGCCGATGGCGAGGGGGCCAAGCTGACCCCCGATGCCATCCGCACCCTGATCGACGCCATCGCCAATGACGTCCACCGGGTCCAGCCGCACGCCATCTCGATCACCAACGCCACCGAATATGGCCGCGTCTACAATCCCGAAGAGGTCGCCGCGATCGGCGCACTGGCGCGGGAACGGGGCTTGGGCCTCCATATGGACGGCGCGCGCTTCGCCAATGCGATCGCCCGGCTCGGCTGCACGCCGGCCGCGCTGACCTGGCAGGCGGGAGTGGACGCCCTCTCCTTCGGCTTCGTCAAGAATGGCGCGATGAGCGCCGAGGCGCTGGTCTTCTTCAAGCCCGGCCTGGCCGATGTCACGCGCCGCCGCCGCAAGCGGGCGGGCATGTTGATGTCCAAGGGGCGCTATCTGGCCGCACAGATCCTGGCGATGGTCGAGAACGACCTGTGGATCGTCAACGGCGCGCTGGCCAATGGCTGTGCCGAACGGCTGGCCGCCGCGGCGGGCGACCGGCTGGTCCATCCGGTCGAGGCGAACGAGGTGTTCCTGCGCGCCACACCCGCGGAAGCCGCCGCCCTGCGCGCGCACGGGTTCGATTTCTACGACTGGGCGGCGGGCGAGATCCGCCTCGTCACCGCCTGGGACAGCGATGCGCAGGTGGTCGGCCGCCTGGCCGACGCGATCGCCGCGCTGTGAGCGAGTTCGACACCGGACCGCGCTCGACCCGCGCCGCCGTCCTGATCCCCTTCGCCATCGTCACGCTGATCTGGGGATCGACCTGGCTGGTCATCCGCGACCAGATTTCGCTCGTCCCGGCCACCTGGTCGGTCAGCTATCGCTTTCTGGTCGGCGGGCTCGCCATGGGCGCGTTCGCGCTCGCCCGGCGGGAGAGTTTCCGGCTGGGCACTACCGGCTGGCTGTTCGCCGCCGGGATCGGGCTGTTCCAGTTCGTGCTGAACTTCAACTTCGTCTACCGGGCGGAGGCCTATATCACCTCCGGGCTGGTGGCGGTGGTCTTCGCCATGCTGCTGATCCCCAATGCGCTGTTCGCGCGGGTGTTCCTGGGCCAGCAGATGGGGCGGCAATTGCTGTTGGGGTCGGCCGTGGCGATGGCGGGCGCGACCCTGTTGTTCGTGCATGAGGCGCGGGTCGACCCCGCCGGGCCGACGCGCGCGATGATCGGCATCGCGCTGACCATCGTCGCCATCCTGTCCGCCTCCACCGCGAACGTGATGCAGGCGACCAAGACCGCCCGGCGGTTCCCGATGCACGCGACCCTGAGCATCGCGATGCTGGTCGGCGCGGCGGTCGACGCGCTGATCGCCTATGGACTGAACGGCCCGCCGGTGTTCGAGATGCGCGCCGGTTACATCTTCGGCATCCTCTATCTCGGCCTCTTCGCCTCGGCGCTGGCCTTCCCGCTCTATTATCGCGTGCTGCGCACGATCGGCCCGGCCAAGGCGGCCTATTCCAGCGTCATCGTCCCCGTCATCGCCATGAGCCTGTCGACGGTGTTCGAAGGCTATCGCTGGTCGCTGCTGGCCGGCGCGGGGGCGGCGGTGACGGCGCTGGGGCTGGTCATCGCGCTCAAGGCGCGCAGGCCCAACCGGTAATCGGGATAGGCGGGGCGCCAGCCCAGCACCCGCCGGGCCTTGCCGTTCGCCACCCGCCGGTTCTCGGCATAGAAACCGCGCGCCGCCTCGGACAGGCTGTCGAGCGGCACCAGCGGCGGCACCGCCACCCCCGCCAGCCGCGCGGCATAGGCAACCACCGAATCCTGGTCGCAGGGGTGATCGTCGGCCAGGTTATAGGCCCCCGCCGGCCCCTCGAACCCGGCGATCACGCCGCTGACGATATCGGCGATATGGACGCGGCTGAACACCTGTCCCTGCAGCCCGACCCGGTGCGCCCTGCCCGCGCGGACGCGGTCGATCGGGGAGCGACCGGGGCCATAGATGCCGGGCAGGCGAAACACGCGCGCGCCCAGCCCCTGCCAGTCGGCATCGGCCACCGCGCGGGCGACCCGGCGGCCCGAACCGATGGGTGCGCTCTCGTCGACCCAGGCGCCGCCGGTATCGCCATAGACGCCAGTGGAGGACAGATAGCCCAGCCACGCCGCCGATCGCGCCAGCCGATCGCCATAGGCGTCCTGCACCGGATCCCGCTCGCCGTCGGGCGGGACCGACGACAGGATATGCGTCGCGGCGGCAATCTCGCCCGCCACCGCCTGTCCGTCGCCGAAGCGCAACGTGCCGTCCCGCCCGTCGCGCGTCGTGCCGACGACACGCCAGCCCCGCGCGCCGAGCGCCGCCGCCAGATGTCGGGCGGCATAGCCCATGCCAAAGACGAACAGCCGGCTCACTTGCCCGCCATCGGCCCCTTGTAGAGCGTCCCGAAATAGTCGCCCTTGTTCCACACGGGCCGTTCCGGCTCGTCGGCGATCTCGCGCGCGATCGCATAGTTGACGCTAACGAAGCGCGGTCCCTGGCTCCAGTCGATACCCTGATCGATCTCGTCGCCCGGACGGTGATAGCGATGACTCATGAAATCGGCGACCGCCGCCTTGCCCGGCCCCGCCTGTCCCGGCCACAGGAAGACGGACGGGATGCCCTTCTGCACGAAGCGGAAATGGTCGGAACGGACGAATATCCCTTCCTCCGGCATGGGATCGGGCGCGACCGGCAGGCCCATCGCCCCCACCGCCTTGCGCACGATCGGGCCCAGCGTCGACCGATCCGCGCCGAACACCACCATATCCTCGAACTTGTAGGTCAGGATCGGCATGTCGAGATTGACGTCGGCGACGATCGACTTGAGCGGCACGGTCGGGTGATTGGCGAAATAGTCGGAGCCGACCAGCCCCTTCTCCTCGGCCGTCACCGCCAGGAACATGACGGTGCGTTTGGGCGGGGTCGCGGCCTTGAACCGCCTAGCCTCCTCGATCAGGCTGGCGATGCCAATCGCATTGTCGAGCGCGCCATTGTTGATCCGGTCGCCGTCACCGCCGTCATTGACGCCGATATGATCCAGATGCGCCGACAGCACGACGACTTGGTCCTTCAGCCTGGGGTCGCTGCCGGGGATCAGACCGATGACGTTGCTGCTGTCCATCGACGTGAAGCTGGTCTTCGACGCGACCGTCATCCGGCCCCTGGCGATGATCGGCGTAAAGCGTGGCCGGGGCGCGGCGGCGGCCTTGGCGATCACGGTCCAGTCCTTGCCAAACAGCCGAGCCGCGCCCGCTTGCGACAATGTGCCCAGCACCGGGGTCGTCGGGGTCATCGCATGCGCGGTGCCGTCCGGATTGGCCCAGGTCACGCGCGCCGCATCATAATAGCGCGCGAGCGATGCGAAGGGGCGCTGGCGTCCATTGCTGCGCGGCATGTCGATCTGCACCGCGCCGATCGCCCCCTTCGCCGCCGCCAGCGCGGCCTTGTTCGCCGCCGATCCGAAAAAGGCGCGCTCCTCGCCGCCCAGCCCCTCGGGCGCGCCGGGAACGAAGGCGACGATCTTGCCGCGCACATCGACGCCCTTGTAATCGGTCAGGCCATATTGCGCCGCGTCGATGCCATAGCCGACAAAGACGACCGGGGCCGAGACGCTCGTCTCCTTGCGGTCGGGCACCGGCGAGGGCACGAAATCCTCGCCAAAGACCAGCTCGGTCGCGGTGCCGCCGATGGGGGTCCACATCGCGCTGCCCTTGTCGGCGACCTTGTACGCGACCAGCGGCACCTTTTGCAGATAGCCGCCGTCATCGCCACCGGGACGCAGGCCCGCGGCGTAAAATTGCGCGGCGACATATTGCGCGGCGATATCATAATCGCGCGTCCCCGCCTCGCGGCCCGCCATCGCGTCGCTGGCCAGGAACATCACATGCGCCTTCAGCGCGGCCTGATCCTCGGGCAGCGGGGCGGTGATCGTCGCATTGCGCTCGGCCGCGCTGCGTGGGGCCGCCGCCGGGACGCCGGTCTTGACTTCAGCCTGAGCCGTCGCCGGTGCGACGGCCTGCCCATGGTCATGATGGTGATCGTGCGCGAAGGCGGCGGTGGACAGGAGAAACAGCGGCAACAAGGCCGTCGAACGCGACATGCAGACCCTTTCCCGGAGAGATATCGCCTCCGGGGTACCATGACGCCCCCCACGATCAAGCCACCGGCCTTGCGCCGCCACGCTTTTTCCCGCGCACGCGCATGGCCCAATGCCCTGTACAGGGTTATATTCCCGCCATGGATATCCAGCACGCCATGGCCCAGCCCAGCACCACCCCCGCCGCCATCCGGCGCGAGGACTATCGCCCGCCCGGCTGGACCGTGCCCGATATCACGCTGGATTTCCGGCTCGACCCGGCCGAAACCCAGGTCCACGCCACCCTGTCGGTCGTGCGCCGCGGCGCGCATGACGAGCCGCTGCGCCTCGACGGCGCGGGACAGGTGCCGCTGTCGGTCAAGGTCGATGGCGTGGCGATCAACGACTGGCGGATCGAGGGCGAGCAGCTCGTCGTCCCGCTGGCCGGCGATGCGCACCGCGTCGAAACCGAGGTCGTCATCGCCCCCGACCGCAACACCCAGCTGATGGGTCTTTATGCCTCGGGCGGCAATCTGTGCACCCAGTGCGAGGCGGAGGGGTTTCGCCGCATCACCTTCTTCCCCGACCGGCCCGACGTGCTGAGCGTCTATCGCGTGCGGATGACGGCGGAGGCGCGGCGCTTCCCCGTGCTGCTCGCCAATGGCGATCCGGTTGCCAGCGGAACGAACGAAGATGGCACCCACTGGGCCGAATGGCACGACCCCTTCCCCAAGCCGTCCTATCTCTTCGCGCTGGTCGCCGGGGACCTGGCGGTCCATCGCGGCAGTTTCACCACGATGAGCGGCCGCGCGGTGCAACTCGGCATCTGGGTCCGCGCCGCCGACCTGCCCAAGACCGATCACGCGCTCCATGCGCTCAGGCTCGCCATGGCGTGGGACGAGCGCGTCTATGGCCGCGAATATGACCTCGACGTGTTCAACATCGTCGCGGTCGACGATTTCAACTTCGGCGCGATGGAGAATAAGGGGCTGAACATCTTCAACAGCCGCTACATCCTCGCCGATCCCGACACCGCGACCGATTACGACTATGACGCGATCGCCGCTGTCGTCGCGCATGAATATTTCCACAACTGGTCAGGCAACCGGATCACCTGCCGCGACTGGTTCCAGCTTTCCCTCAAGGAAGGCTTCACCGTCTATCGCGACCAGTGTTTCTCCGCCGACCAGGGATCGGCGGCGGTCAAGCGGATCGAGGATGTGCGCGGGCTTCGCGCCAGCCAGTTCCCCGAGGATTCGGGGCCGCTCGCCCATCCGGTGCGCCCCGAAAGCTATATCGAGATCAGCAATTTCTACACGGCCACCATCTACAACAAGGGGGCCGAACTGATCCGCATGATGGCGACGATGCTGGGCCCGGTGAAGTTCCGCGCCGCGACCGACCTGTATTTCGACCGTTTCGACGGCACCGCCGCCACCTGCGAGGATTTCGTCGCCTGTATGGAGGAAGCCGGCGGGATCGACCTGACCCAGTTCCGCCTGTGGTATGCGCAGGCGGGGACGCCGCGTGTTTCGGTCGGCCTCGCCCATGAACCGGGCGGCGGGCGCGCGACGCTGCGCCTCGCCCAGCATGTGCCCGCCACGCCGGGACAGAGCGTGAAGCACCCCATGGTCCTGCCGCTCAAGATCCGGCTGTTCGGGGCGGAGACCGGCCGTGCGCTGACCGACGAAACCCTGATCCTGCTCGACCAGCTGTCCGAGACGATCACCTTCGAGGGCGTTACCGAGCGGCCCGTCCTGTCGATCAATCGCGGCTTTTCCGCGCCCGTGGTGATCGAAAGCGACCGGACGGCGGCCGACCTCGCCTTCCTGTCGGCGCATGACGACGATGCCTTCGCCCGGTACGAGGCGATGCAGCAACTGATGCTCGACACGCTGGTGGCGGGCACGATCAACGGCGTGGTGCAGGCCGATGCCGTCCTCGACGCGGTCGCGCGCACGCTGGAGGCCGAGGGGCTGGAGCCCGCCTTCCTGGCCGAGGCGGTGCTGCTGCCCTCCGAGAATTTCATCGGCGACCAGATGATGACGGTCGATCCCGACGCGATCCATGCCGCGCGCGAGGAACTGCGCGAACGGCTGGGCCGGACTCTGGAGCCGGTCTGGCGGCGGCTTTATGCCGAGATGGCGCAGGACGCCTATATCCACACCCCCGATGCCAAGGGACGGCGTCGCCTGCGCAACGTCGCGCTGGGCTATATCGCGGCCAGCGGCGCGCCCGACGCCGCCGCCACCGCGCTGGCGCAGTTCGACGCGGCCGACAACATGACCGATCGGCAGGCCGCGTTGACCACGCTGGTCAATTCCGACGCGCCCGAGCGGGAGGACGCGCTGGCCCGTTTCCACGCGCGCTATGCCGACAACGCGCTGGTGCTGGACAAATGGTTCCAGACCCAGGCGCTGTCGTCGCGGGCCGATACCGGCGCGGTGGTGGCGCGGCTGGCGCGGCATCCAGACTTCACTCTCACCAATCCCAATCGCGCGCGCGCGCTGGTCGGTGCGTTCGGGGTCAATCAGCGCGCGTTCAACGCGGCGGACGGATCGGGCTATCGCTTCCTGGCGGATCAGTTGATCGCGCTCGACCGGCTCAATCCGCAGACCGCGGCCAAGCTGCTGCCGCCGCTCGGCCGCTGGCGGCGGTTCGATGGCGAACGCTCGCGCCTGATGCGCGCCGAACTGACCCGCATCGTCGAGACGCCCGGCCTGTCCAAGGATCTGTTCGAACAGGCGTCGAAGAGCATCGAGTGACCGACTCTCCTGCCAGGGGGGCGGGTCAGAGGCCTGACGAAGGGGCGTCCCGCTGTCGATAGCGCGACACCCCTTCGCCATGGGGGCGGGGTCTACCGCGCCTTCGCGTTCAGAAATCCTTCCATCGCGATCCAGCGGTAGAAGGCGTCGAACCAGCCGGTGCTGGTCGTCTTCTTGGGATACATGCCAAAGCCATGGCCGCCCCGGCCGTAAAGATGGAACTCGACCGGCTTGCGGGCCGCCATCCAATCGTCGATCAGCCCGAACCCCTTGCCCGCGAACAGCGGATCGTCCGCCGCGATCGCCGCGAAGAGCGGCGGAGCGTCGGCGGGCACCGCCATGGGCTGAAGCGGACCATAAATGTCGCCGACAAAGGCCGGGTGGGCATCCTGTCCCGCGACCACCGTCGCCATGGTCAGCATCCCGCCCGCCGAAAAGCCGACCATGCCGATCCGGTTGTGATCGACCTTCCATTCGCCCGCGCGCGACCGGACCAGCGCGAAGGCGGCACGGGCATCGGCGATCTGCGGCGCAAGACCCTTGATCGCATCCTGCGGATTCGGCCGGGCGGTGGGCCGCACCACGCCGGCGAACATCGCCGCCATCGACTTTTCGAAATCGGCCATGCCGCGCGGCGTCTGGTTCAGCCGATATTTCAGGACAAAGGCCGCGATGCCGCGATCCGCCAGCGCTCGGGCGACGTCCCAGCCCTCATTCTGCATCGACAGCGTGCGAAAGCCGCCGCCGGGCGCGACGATCACCGCCGCGCCGGTCGCTTTGGCCGGATCGGGCAGGAACGGGGTCAGCGTCGCCTGAGTCACGTTGCGCGCGAAGACGCTGCCATATTGGCTGTGCCAGCTCTCCGCCACGGGCGCATTGGGCAGCGCGCCGGTGTTCAACGGAATCGCCTGTGGCTGGGCGGGTGTGGCGATCGGCACCATACGATCGTCCTGCGCCATGGCGGGCGTCGCCGCCGATAGCGCCAGTAACAGCGCGAACGCCGCGCCGGACCATGAACTCTTGCTCATATCCCCTCCTGTCCGCCGTGGGTTTCTTCCACGGTCGAAGGAGGATGGTAGCCCCTCGCCAGGCGGGCGCAAGCGAAAATGATAGGGCTAACATCGATGGCGGCGGCGGAACTCGGCGTTCGTTCCGCACCGGACCGGGATGACCGTCCACGCGGTGCCCCCCAACGTCCCCCGGTCCCTTTTCAGGGGACCGGGGGTGCTTGCCGGATCAGTTCAGGACGATCGTCACCGCGCGGCGGTTCTGCGCCCAGGCCGCTTCGTCCGAGCCCAGCGCGACCGGACGTTCCTTGCCATAGCTGATGACAGTCATGCGATCGGCCGACACGCCGCGCGCCGCCAGATAGTTCTTGGCCGCGTTGGCACGGCGATCGCCCAGCGCGAGATTATATTCGCGGGTGCCGCGCTCGTCGCAATGGCCCTCGATCGTGATGCGGACATTGGGATAACGCTGCAGCCACGCCCCCTGGCTGTCCAGGATCGCACGGGATTCGGGATCGATGTCATATTGGTCGAGCCCGAAATGGATCGTGTTCGACGTCACCGAACGACGGAAATCGGCGTCCGAACCCGGCACCACCGCGCCGTCGGTCGGCGGCGTCTGGCCGGCATTGGGGTTGACCGGCGTCGCCTGGTCCACCGGCGCGGGCGGCAGGACGGCGGGGCGCTTCTTGGCGCAACCGGCGATCGCGAGCGCCATGGCGGCGACGACAAGGGTGGTCTTGATCTTGGTCATTGGACTGGTCTTCCCTCTTGGTTCGTTTCGCCCCCGAAACTCCTCCCCGAACGCGTCACGGCCGCAATGGTCCCCACGCCGGATCCGATCCGTCGAGCGGCGTCGGAATACGCCGTTCATTCACCCCGGTCAGGTCGACCATCCACACATCGGCCTTGCCCGACGCCCCTTGCGTCGAACGCTGGAAGGTGATGACGCGGCCATTGGGTGACCAGCTGGGCCCTTCGTCCTGCCAGCTGTTGGTCAACAGCTTCTCGCCGCCGCCCGACGGATTCATGATGCCGATGCGGAACGCGCCGCCCAGCTTGGTGAAGGCGATCAGGTCACCGCGCGGGCTCCAGACCGGGGTGGCATAGCGCCCGCCGCCGAAGCTGATTCGCTGCTGATTCGACCCATCGGCGTTCATCACGTAAATCTGCTGCCCGCCCGACCGATCGCTTTCGAAGACGATTTTCGAGCCGTCGGGCGAATAGCTGCCCCCGGTATCGATGCCCGGCGAGGTCGTCAGCCGCTGTGGCGAGCCCCCTTGCGCCGACACGCGATAAATGTCGGTATTGCCCGCCTGCGCCATCGAGAACAGGATCCAGCGGCCATCGGGCGAGAAGCGCGGCGCGAAGGTCGTCGCGGCATTCTGCACCACCAGCCGCTGGCGCCCCGATCCGATGTCATAGACATAGATGGCGGGCCGCTTGTCGACATAAGACATATAGACGATCGACTGCTGGTTCGGCGCGAAGCGCGGGGTCAGCACGATCGACTGGCCATTGGTCAGGAAACGGTGGTTGGCCCCGTCCTGGTCCATGATCGCCAGCCGCTTGATACGGTGCGCCTTGGGCCCGGTCTCCGAGACATAGACGATCCGGCTGTCGAAATAGGGGCCCTCGCCGGTCAGCTTGGTATAGATGGTGTCAGCGCATTTGTGCGCCGCGCGCCGCCAGTCGCCGGGCGACACCACGAAACCCTGGCGCGCCAGTTCGCTCTTGGCCAGCACATCGTACAGATAGCAGCCGACCGTCAGCGTGCCGTCGCCATTGGCGCGGACATAGCCCTGGACCAGCGCCTGCGCGCCGGTGCCGTTCCAATAGTCGAAGGCGGGCGCCGTCACCTCCGGATAGGACACGGTGCGCAGCTGCGCGGGCGGGACCGGGGTGAAGAGGCCCGAATTGCGCAGGTCGTTGGTGATGATCTTCGACAGTTCCTGCCCGACGACATCGGTGGTGCCGGCGGGTGTCTGCTCGACCGCGCTGGTCGGCATCGCCGGGATCGCGATCGGCATCGGCGCGGAGATGCCGCCCTCGACATCGACCACCAGCCCTTCCTGGCCATTGGCGGGCGCAGCGGCGGGCTGCTGCCCGGGCGCCACCGCCTGGCCCTGCGGGGCAGCGACGGGCGCGGGCGCGGGCACGTCCTGCGCGGACAGCGCACTGGCCGCCAGCGCCAGCGAGAGCGGAAGAGTCAGCAGGGAACGGGGCATAAGCATCATCCTCAACCCGGAAGTTTATAGCGCAGGGTGAAATTGCTCCAGCCGCCCGGCACGTCATACAGATCGGCCGGCAGCCCGCGCAGCGGCGAACAGCCCTTGAAGGTCGCGATCGCCAGATCGTCGACCCGGTCGACATAGCGCTCATTCTCGCCATCGACGCCGCTATGGCCGACGATGCGCGGCGCGGCGGCCAGGCTGCCGTCGCGATTGAGATGCAGGTTGATCGCCACGCGAATCCGCTCCGCGCCCGGCCCCGGCGTCACCTGCCGGTTGGCGCAGGGTTGCACCTGGCGCAGGATCGCCGAGGCAATATTCGCCAGTTGCTGCGCGCCGATCCTGGCGGCGGGCGCGGCCTGCGACCTGGACGGCGACGGGTCGGGCGACAGGCCCTTCAGGAAGTCCTTGCCCAGCCGCGACCCCCGGGGATGGGTGGTCTGGGCCGTCTCGCTATGACCCGTGCCCCGCGCGGGCGTGACGGGCCGCGCCGTCGAGGGATGGGCCGTATGCTCGCTGGCGCGTGGAGACGCCTCCGAATCCGGCCTGGCGGGATGCACCGGCCTGGTCGGGGCCGGCTTGGCCGGGGCGGGTTTGGGCTCGGGCCTGGGATGCGGCTTTTCGACCGGCTTGGGCCGCGGACGCTCGACGGGCTTGGGGCGCGGTTGCGGCCTGGGCTCCGGGCGTGGTTGCGGCTTTTCGACCGGCTTGGGCTCGGGCCGGGGTTGCGGCACGGGCTTCGGTTGCGGCTTTATATGGGGCTGTGGTTTCGGCTCAGGGGCGGGCGGCGGTGGCGCGGGTTGCGGCTCCGGCACGGCCTCGACCGGCTCGGGGGGCGCGGCGTCCTCGGGCTGGCCCGCTTCGGGCGCGACCGACTGCGCCGCCTGCTGGTTGGGGTCGGGCGATTCGGCCTCCAGCGCGACATCCTTGACCAGCGAGATGTCGATCGGCGTGACCTTCAGCTTCTCCGGGTTGGGCGTCGCCAGAAAGCCGACCGACAGCAGGCCGAACAGGACGATATGCCCCGCGACCGCGATCGCCAGTCCGGTCCGTTCCCCACGCTCCATCAGCGCGCGCTCGTTCCTTCCGCCGCGCCACCCTCGACGGTGACCAGCGACACGCGGTTCAACCCGGCGCGGTTCAGCTCGCCCATGACCCGCATCACCCGGCCATAATCGAGCGCCCGGTCGGCGCGCAGATAGATTTGCGGCACCTGCCCGTCCGGGCCCTTGCGCGCGGCGATCGCGTCCAGCCGCGCGGGCAGGTCGGCATCGCTGATCTCGTCATCGTTCAGGAAAAGCCGCCCCTGTTCGTCGATCGAGATCTGCTCGGGCTTCTGCTCCTGGTCCAGCGCCTTGGCGCGGCTGTCGGGCAGGTT
This sequence comes from Facivitalis istanbulensis, assembly GCF_040560405.1. Taxonomy (NCBI): domain Bacteria; kingdom Pseudomonadati; phylum Pseudomonadota; class Alphaproteobacteria; order Sphingomonadales; family Sphingomonadaceae; genus Facivitalis; species Facivitalis istanbulensis. The sequence continues at coordinate 112,328 of NZ_JAVSCQ010000007.1, read as the reverse complement.
CACCGGCACGCCGGTGGTCAGCAGCGGCGCGGTCACCATGAAGATGATGAGCAGCACCAGCATCACGTCGACCAGCGGCGTGACGTTGATCTCCGCCATCGGCGCGCGGCGGCCGCGGCCGGAGCGGGAGGGAAGGTTCATGGCCATCGCCCGTCCCCTTTCAACGCGCCTGGTCGAGCTGGCGGCTGAGCGTGGTGTGGAAACCGTCGGCGAAGCGGTTGAGCGACGCCTCCACCTTGTTCACGCCGTGGCTGAAGCGGTTATAGGCGATCACCGCCGGGATGGCGGCGAACAGGCCGATGGCGGTGGCGAACAGCGCCTCGGCAATGCCCGGCGCGACGACCGCGAGCGACGAATTCTGCGCCTGCGCGATGCCGGTGAAGCTGCGCATGATGCCCCAGACGGTGCCGAACAGCCCGACGAACGGCGCGACCGAGCCGATCGTCGCCAGTACGTTCAAACGGTCTGACAATTTGTCGATCTCGCCCGCGACCGCCGATCCCATCGCCGTGGCCAGCCGCTCGCGCGTGCCGTCGCGATCGATATGCCCGCCCGCGGTCGACCGCCGCCATTCCTGCACGCCCGCCGAAAAGACGCGCGCGGAGGGCAGTTCATTGTCCTGCTCCATCCGGTGAAAGGCGTCGATATCCTCGGCCTTCCAGAAATCGCGCTCGAACCGGGTCATCCCTTTCTTCGTGCGCGCCAGCTTGCGCGAAAAGGAGACGATGATCGTCCAGGTCCAGATGCTCGCGAGCAGCAGACCGATCATCACAAACTTGACCACCCAATCGGCCTGCAGGAACAGCGCGACGGGCGACAAGGTGGCGGCATCCATGTTGAAGACGGGATTCATGGGCGTTCGGTGTCCCCCTGCCAGACGAGGCGTTGGTAGATGGTGATCCAGTCGGCCGGTTGCCGCCTGGGCCGGCCGTTCGGACCCACCCATGCGACGGTAACCTTGGCATCGGTCAGCTTGACCGTGCCGCACCTGACTGTCTGATGAATGACGACGCGCACCGGACTGAGTTCGACCAGGCGCGACGTGACGAGCAGATCGTCGTCGAGCCGCGCCGGGGCGGCATAGCGGATCGCGATATCGGTGACGGCATAGGCGCCCTCGCCCGCCTCATGCGCGGCGCGCTGGTCGATTCCGGCGACGCGCAGCATGTCGGAGCGGGCCCGCTCCATATAACGCAGATAATTGGCGTGATAGACGACGCCCGACAGATCGGTGTCCTCGAAATAGACGCGCACCGCAAAGCGATGCTCGCCCGCTTCGAAGCGGCCGCCCTTTGGCTGATCGTCGCACATCACCGTCATGGTGGGCGCCCGTTAACCCATCCGCCCCAGGGAAGGAAGGCACTTGCGCAAAGCGCGGACGCCGGCATGGCCACCGCCATGCCATGGGATGCTCCCCTGCGCCGCGCCGCTTACTGAAGCGCAGCCGGATCGACCGACAGGCTGGGCGGGCGGATCACCGGGCGCGGCGTATAGGGCGTGGCGGCGGGAACCGGCTGGCTCGACAGGATCGCACCGCCCGCGACACGCGGACCGACCGGGGCCACCGCGTTGCTCGCGACGGTCAGCGGCGCGGCGACCGTCCGGACCGGCACCATCGTGCCCGCACGCCACGCGTCATAGGCCCGGAAGAAGGCGATGAACGGGGCATCGAGCTGATCCAGCCGCTGCGCCGCCACGGTCTCGAACCCCTGGGCCGGGGCCGCGCTGATATCGGCCAGCACCTGGTCGGCCGCCGCGCAGAATCCCTTGCGGGCCGGAGTGATCGAGAAGAAATTGTAGAGCCGCGTCATCGCGTCGTCATAGCGATCACGCCAATCGCCGCCCTGCGCCTGATATTCGGCCGAATAGCGTTTTTCCGCCGCCGCCAGCGCCGTCTTCTGCGTGGTCAGCATCGTGTTGTAGCGGGTGACGATCAGCCCTTCGTCCGCACCGCGACAGGCGAGCGCCGCGACGTTGAGCGCTGAACGAAGATGCCAGATCGTGGCGGCGCTGGTCAGCGCGCGGTTCGGTGTCGCATAATTGCCGTCGGGCAACAGCGCGGGAATGCGCATCCCCGGCGTCGCCCCCGGCGGCAGCGGCGCGCGCGCGACCTGGGGCGCGGGCACCATCACCGGCGGCGGCGCGACCTTGGCAGTCTCCCGCGCCGTACAGCCCGCCAACGAAAGACCGATGGCCATGCCAGTCCAGATACGCGTCTTCACCATAACCCGATCCTCGGAAAACCAGCCCCCCAGCTTGAACGACTCCGATCATGCCGAATCGAGGTTAACAGGTCGTAAGCCGTGCGACGAAGCGAGCCACAGCTTCGGGGAATCAAGGATTTTGAAGAGGATGACGCCCATCGCCCCCGGATCGGCGCCGCCGCGCCGGTCAGGCGCTGCGCGCGACCAGCGCGGCGGCGGCTTCGGCCATGAGCTGCGCCAGGATGTCGGCGATCGGCTCTTCCTTCGTCACCATGCCGACCGACTGGCCCGCCATCACCGATCCATATTCGACATCGCCATCGATCACCGCGCGGCGCAGCGCCCCCGCCCAGTAATGTTCGATCTGGAGCTGCGCCTCGCCCATTGCGACCGCGCCCTCGTCCAGCGCCTGTGCGACGTCACGCTGCTTGGCGGTGAAGAGGTCGCCGCCCGCATTCTTGAGCGCGCGCACCGGAATGACCGGCAGGCGCGGATCGATCTGCACACTCGCCACCGCGTCGCGGGCCGAGGCGCGGATGAACGCCTTCTTGAAGTTCGGATGCGCGATCGATTCCGTGGCGCAGACGAAGCGTGTGCCGAGTTGAACCCCCGCCGCGCCCATGTCGAGATAGGCGGCGATCGCCTCGCCCCGGCCGATGCCACCCGCGACGAAGACCGGCACCTGCCCGGCGATCTCGGGCAGCATCTCCTGCGCCAGCACGCTGGTCGAGACCGGGCCGATATGGCCGCCCGCCTCCATCCCCTCGATCACCAGCGCATCGACGCCGGAACGGATCAGCTTCTTGGCGAGGCTGAGCGCGGGGGCGAAGCAGATGACCTTGGCCCCCGTCGCCTTGATCGCCTCCAGCGCGCCCTTGGGGGGCAGGCCGCCCGCCAGCACGACATGGCCGACCTGATGACGGCCGCACACCGCAATCAGGTCGAACAGCTGCGGGTGCATGGTGATGAGGTTCACGCCAAACGGGCGCGTCGTCATCGCCTTGGTCGCGGCGATCTCGGCGTCGAGCAACTCGGGCGTCATCGCCCCGCACGCGATCACGCCGAAGCCGCCCGCATTGGACATGGCGGAGACGAGATGCCGCTCCGACACCCAGGACATGGCCCCCGCCATGATCGCCATGTCGGCGCCCAGGAATGCCGCGCCGCGCGCCATGCGGGTGGCAAGGCGCTGTTCGCCGGTAGTGGTCGGGGTGGAAAGGAGCATGTCAGTCATCGACGCTCCATGCCGTGCCGGGGGACGGACGGCAAGCGGCGGCACGAAATCCTCCCCGTCGCCGGGCGGGGAGGATTCGGGCGCTCAGGCCGCTTCGGCGTCCAGCCCGTAGGCGGTGTGCAGCACGCGCACCGCCAGTTCGGTATAATCCTCCTCGATCAGCACGCTGACCTTGATCTCCGAGGTGGTGATGGCGAGGATGTTGATGCCGCGCGCGCCCAGCGTCTGGAACATGGTCGACGCGACGCCCGCATGGCTGCGCATGCCGACGCCGACGACCGAGATCTTCGCCACGCGGGTGTCATGCACCATCTTGGCATAGCCGATGTCGCCATTCGCCTTTTCCAGCACGTCCAGGCAGCGCGCGAGGTCCGCCGAGGGGACGGTGAAGGTCACGTCGGTCGACCCGGTCGAATGCGCGATGTTCTGGACGATCATGTCCACGTTGATCCCCGCATCGGCCAGAGGCGCGAAGATCGATCCGACCGCGCCGGGGCGATCCGGCACGGCGGTCAGGGTGATCTTGGCTTCGTTCTTGTCATGCGCGATGCCGGTGATGAGCTGGCGTTCCATATCGTCGATTTCCTCTTCGCCCACGATCAACGTGCCGCGATACCCGTCTTCGTCCCGTGCGTCGTCGAACGAGCTGAGCACCCGCACGCGCACCTGTTCCTTCATCGCCAGCCCCACCGAGCGGGTCTGGAGCACCTTGGCACCGACGCTGGCGAGTTCCAGCATCTCTTCATAGGTGACCTTCGACAGCTTGCGCGCGCGCGGCACGATGCGCGGATCGGTCGTGTAGACGCCATCGACATCGGTGTAGATGTCGCACCGCTCCGCCTTCATCGCCGCCGCCACCGCGACCGCGCTGGTGTCCGATCCGCCGCGCCCCAGCGTGGTCACGCGATTGCCCTCGGCGACGCCCTGAAAGCCGGGGATGACCGCGACCACGCCAGCCGCCAGGCTCTGGTCGAGCGCGGCGGTGTCGATCTCGCCGATCCGCGCCTTGGCGAACGCCGTGTCGGTATGGATCGGCAACTGCCAGCCCAGCCACGAGCGCGCGGGCACGCCCATCGCCTGGAGCGTGATCGCCAGCAGCCCGCTGGTAATCTGTTCGCCCGCCGAGACGACGACGTCATATTCCTGCGGATCGTAGAGCGACGAGGCCTCGCGGCAGAAACCGACCAGCCGGTCGGTCTCGCCCGCCATCGCGGAGACGACGACCGCGACCTGATGGCCCGCCTCCACCTCGCGTTTGACCCGCGCCGCCACGTTGCGGATGCGCTCGATTCCGGCCATCGAGGTGCCGCCGAACTTCATCACGATACGGGCCATGCGGTTTTTGCCAATCTCCTTGGGGTAAAACGGCGGTCCTGATAGGTAGACCTCATGACGAACGCAAGCGATTTGAACGATTCTACCATTATCGGGGCCGAAGCCGCACATTTCGGAAAGATGGCGGCAGATTGGTGGGATCCCAAAGGGTCGAGCGCGATGCTCCACCGGCTGAACCCGCCGCGACTCGGCTATATTCGTGAACAGATCGACCTGCATTGGGATGTCGATGGCCAGGGCTTCACGCCCTTGGCGGGCAAGCGCGCACTCGACGTCGGCTGCGGCGCGGGGCTGTTGTGCGAGCCGCTGGCGCGTCTGGGCGCGGACGTCACGGGGCTGGACGCCGCGCCGGAGAATGTCGCGGTCGCCGCCGCGCATGCCGCGCAATCCGGCCTGTCGATCCAGTATCGCGCGGGCAGCGTCGAGGGGCTGGCGGGCGGGACCTTCGACCTCGTCACCTCGCTGGAGGTGATCGAGCATGTCGCCGATCCGGCGCGATTCGTGCGCGGGCTGGCAGATGCGCTGGCACCGGGCGGGCTGGTGATCCTGTCGACCCCCAACCGGACGCCGCTGTCGAAGCTGGCGCTCATCACCCTGGCGGAGGGGACGGGCATGATCCCCAGGGGCACGCATGACTGGTCGAAGTTCCTGACGCCCGAGGAGCTGACCGCGCTGCTGACCGATGCGGGGCTGACGGTGCGTGACGTGCGCGGCCTGAGCTTCTCGCCGACCAAGGGGTTCATGGTCAGCGACTCGACCGCGCTGGACTATTTCGTCACCGCGACCCGCTAAGCCCCCGCATCATGATCCGTTCCGCTTCGACGCCGATGGTCCGGCGTCTGCTGGTCCTGTTCCTCGTCGCGGTGGCGGCGCGGGCGCTGACCTTCGGCAATCCGGTCGTCCATGTCGATGAGGAATTCTACTTCTTCACCGGCACGGCGATGCATCACGGCGCCTGGCCGTTCGTCGATGTGTGGGACCGCAAGCCGATCGGGCTGTTCCTCCTTTACGCGCTGCCCGCGGCGCTTGGCTATCCGGCAGGCATCTGGGGCTATCAACTGTTCGCGCTGGCCAGCGTGGTGGCGACCGCCTGGGCCATTGCGCGGATGGCCGATCGGCTGGGCTGGACCACGGGCGCGACGGCGGCCGGGATCGCCTATATCCTCTGGCTCGACCTGCTGGGCGGACAGGGCGGGCAGGCGCCGGTCTTCTACAATGCGCTGATGATCGGCGCGGCGTGGCTGATCCTCGAATCGGACCGACGGCGCGCGCGTGCGCCGGGGCTGGCCGCGATGGCGCTGGTCGGGATCGTCCTGCAGATCAAATATTCCGCCGTGTTCGAGGGGATGGTGTTCGGGCTCTGGCTGCTTGGTGCCGAATGGCGGCGGTCGCGCTCCCCGGGCGCGCTGGTCGGCTACGGCGCGGCGCTGGTCGCGGTCTCGCTGGCCCCGACCGCGATCGCCGCCGGAGTCTATGCCGCGATCGGCCAGTGGGATGCGTTTCTCTACGCCAATTTCCTGTCGATCTTTCATCGCAACCCCGATCCCCTGCCCGAGCTGGCGGCGAATCTGGGGCAGATGGTGCTGATCCTGTCGCCGATCGTCACGCTGGCCGTGCTGGGGCTCCAGCGGACGTGGCGGGCGCCGGACGCCCCTGCGGAACGGGGGTTTCTCGCGGTCTGGCTGGACGCGGCGATCGTCGGCGTGCTGCTGTTCCGTCCCTGGTTCGACCATTATGGCCTGCCTATCCTGCTGCCCGCCTGCACCGCCGCCGCGGCGATGCTGGGTCGCGCGGCGTGGCGACGGCGTCTTGCGCCCGCGCTGTTGCTGGTCGTCGCGCTGGGCGGACAGATCGTGCTGCTCGCGCTGCGGCATGAGCGGGGCGGCCCGGCCGAGTTCGCCGCCTTGTCGGCGGCGGTCGGCCGGGGACCGGGTTGCCTCTATGTCTATTCAGGCAGCACGATGCTCTATGTCGCGACGCGGCGGTGCGCCCTGTCGCGCTATATCGTGCCCGCGCATCTCAGCCGCGCGCGCGAGGCGGGGGCGACCGGCGTCGACCAGGATGCCGAGATCGCGCGCATCCTCCGCGCCCGGCCCGCTGTGGTCGTCATGCGGCCGCCCTATAATGGCGAGCGGCCCGCCGCCCATGCCCGCGTGATGGCGGCCATGGCGGACGGCTATCGCCTGACCGCCAAACTGCCGATGGGCAACGAGACGATCCGGGTCTATAAATCCATCCCATGAAACGCCTTCTCGCCTCGATCCATGACGTGTCCCCCCGTTTCGAGGGCGCGGTCGACGCGCTGTTCGACCGGCTGTCGGGGCATCTGGGCGGGCCGCGTCTCGCCATGCTGGTCATTCCCGACCATTGGAACAGCGCCCCCATCGCGCCCGGCACCCCCTTCGCCACCCGGTTGCGCAACTGGGCCGACATGGGGATCGAGATGTTCGTGCACGGCTGGTCGCACAAGGACGACATGGAGCATAGCGATCCACGCATCGCGCTGAAGGCCAAGCATATGACGGCGGGCGAGGGCGAGTTCGTGGGGCTCGACCGCGCCGAGGCGCTGCGCCGGATGCAACGCGGCACCGCGCTGGTCGAGGACATCATCGGCCGCCGCGCGACGGGCTTCATCGCCCCCGCCTGGCTCTATTCGGACGATGCGCGCGTGGCGCTGGGCGAGGCGGGCTTCGGCCTGGCCGAGGATCATTTCCGCGTCTGGACGCCGATCGACGGCAAGATCGTCGCGCGCGGTCCCGTCGTCACCTGGGCCAGCCGGTCGCGCGGTCGCCAGCTGAGTTCGCTCGCCGCCGCCGCCGTGCTGCGCCACGGCCTGCGCCCGGCCCCGGTCGCGCGGGTGGCGGTCCATCCGGGGGACAATGGCGTCCCCGCGCTGCTCGACAGCATCGACAAGACCTATTCGCGGCTCGCCAGGACGCACCGGCCGTCGCGCTATGCGGATCTGCTCGCCGCCGCCTGACCGGCCCGCCAGTGCGGCCTGGCCCGTGTAGGGTGAAGCCCGGGACGACGGACGTCAGGCCGCGGCCTGGTCCCGCCGCTCGCTGTCGAGCAATTGCTGATAGCGCGCGGTCAGCGCCTCGGCATGGTCGCGGTCGCTGAACACCTTGCCCGCCGCGATCCGCGCGGCGTGGCGCAACATCCGCTGGTCGCGTGACAGCAACCGCTCGATCGCCTCGGCACAGGCCGCGCCGTCGCGGGCGCGGAAGGTTTCGGCGAACAGCGGATTGGCGACCTCGGCACAGCCGCCATAATCCGGTACCACCAGCGGCAGGCCCGACGCCAGCGCCTCCGACGCGACCAGCCCGAACGTCTCGGTCTCGCACCCATGCACCAGCGCGTCGCAGCTCGCCATGATCCGGGCGAGGCGCGGACGATCATAGACCGGGCGGAACAGGCGGATATGCGGACTGCCCGCGATCCGTTTTTCCAGCGCGCGGCTGGCCACGCCGCCGCCGATCAGGATCAGGCCGACAGGGCGGCTCGCCGCCACGCGCTCGACCGCGTCGATGACCATGGTCCAGCGCTTCTCGGGGTGATGCCGCCCCAGCCCGAGCAGCAGATGCGCATCCTCGGGCAGCGCGCATTGCGCCAGAAGCGCGGCGCGCAGGCGTTCGTCGCGGTGGTCGGGCGAGAAGAAATGCCGTTCGATGCCCAGCGGAATCCCTTCGTCCACCCGCACGCCGCGCTTGCCCAGCCGCTTGACCAGCGCCGGACCGTTGGACAGCACCAGATCATAATGGTCGAGAAAGCGGTTCATGTAGCGGCTGTACCAGCTGAACCAGTCCTCGACGCGCTCCTGCGCGACAAAGCCGTCCAGCCAGCGGACCGGATAGGTGCCGACATTGTCGTTGTGCATGAAGAAGACCTTGCGCGCCCGGCCCTGCCAGTTGGCGACGAACCAGGCGGGCTTGGCGGGCGAGGAGACCTCGACGATGTCGGGATCCAGCTCGTCGAGCAGGCGGCACACCGGCGCGCCGTCCCAGAACATGCCGTAATTGGTGTCCAGGATCAGGCGTGGCGCCTTTACATAGATGATCTTGCCGCCGCCGGGACGCTCCTCGACCCGATCCTCGGTCCCCGGCGCCAGGACGATCAGTTCATGGCCCATCTCCGCCAGGATCGCCATCTTGCGATCGATATAGGTCCGCACGCCCCCGCCGGTGGGGGAGTAGAACTCGTTGACGTCGACGATGCGCATCCGCTCTCTCTCAGTCGATGGGGCCGAAGCCACCCAGACCACGTAGATATTGGGCACGAATGGTGACATTTGCCACCCCGCTCGGCACATCGATCAACGCGGAGGCGAGCGGCGGCTTGCGCCGGCCCAGCTTGGTGTTGGCGGGAAAGCCCGCGCCATCGGTCCAGAAATTGAACTTGTTCTTGCCGTCCCGGTCATGGGTGAAGAGCAGGGCATAGCGGCCCGGATGCGGCACGCGGATGCACATGGCCAGCGGCCCGCTGCCCGCCGGGGTCGGCACCTGGACGCGGCGGAACGTCTTGCCCGCCCGCTCCAGCACGCCGTCATCGGCCAGGAAATCCTCCTCATCGGCGGGATAGAGTTCCAGCTTCAGATTGCCCTTGCGATCCTTCAGCCCCTCGATCCGCGCCAGGATCGCCGGACCGCCGCCGCCGGTGCAGGCCGCCGCGTCGCTGCCCAGCACCTGCGCGCCCGCCGCGCGCGGCAGCATGATGGCCATCGCCGCCGCCACCGCCGCCGTCATCCACTTCGTCCACGCACGGGTCATGCCCGAACCCTCCGAACCAGTTCCGCCAGGCCGAAGCCCGCGATCAACACCACATGCACGAGCAGCGTCAGCGCCGCCGTAAACGCTATCAAATCGCTCAGTTCCTGATCCTGCCCGATCAACAGGATCGCGAAATTGGCGAAAAGAAGATCCTTGTTGGGCACCAGCGGCAGGCGCGAGACGAGCAGCCGCGCCGCCGACAGGAACAGCCACATGCCCAGCGACACCTCGGGCATCCCCAGATGCCATGCCAGCGCGATCAGCACCGAACTGGCGATCAGGCGCAGGCAGTGGACCATGAACACCCACCACAGGGTATTCCGGTCGAGCGAGAAGACCCGCCGCGAAAAGATCAGGAAAGGCAGCGAGGTCGCCATCACGATCCCGATCGAGCCCCAGACGATGCGCAGTTGGTCGGGGGTCAGCAACTCGCGGCCAAAGGGCAGCGCGAGGCCGATCATCACCAGCGTGATCGCATTGCCCGCGATCGCCGACAGGATGCCCACATCCTTGACCGCGCCAAAGGGGGCCGCGACCATCTTCGCATTGGCGCGGGCCCAGGCGTAGAAATAGGCCTCACCCGAATAGCTGAACGCCACCTCATTGGCGATCCGCTTGCGGATCAGCGCGGCCAGGCCGCTGGGCGGGATGTTCCACAGGCGGCGGAAGATGACATAGTCGCCGATCGGCAGCGCCATATAGAGGGCGACAAACACCACGTAGAAAAGCGGATCGGTCGGCACCGAATGGCTCAGCCCCACCAGCCCGCGGCCGAGCAGTTCATGCCCCAGCCCCACGACCATGGCGAGCGTCAGCAGCGCGCCGATGATCGTTGGCCAACGGCTCTTGACCGTCTTCAACGGCTCCAGCTCGGCCAGATCGGGCACGACCGCCCCGGCCTGGCCGGGCGAAATCGCCTGTTGCGGGATCATCGGGTCATCTCGTTCATTTTGCACGTCTAGGACAATCCTCGGCGGCGCGCGGACACCGATGCGCCCGCTAACCTCAACTCTGCTTTCTTACACCTGAATATGGAACCCGCTGTGTCTTTGGAATGTGTCCGCGATAGGGCTGAGCCTGACATAATTGCGCGACAAGGTGCGATTATTGCGGCCCCTCCTTTAGAGATCCGCCTGTAGAGCCCTGCCTCCCACCATGCCTGCAGATCATATTCTCACCTATGCCCTGGCCATGCGTGGCGGGGTCGAAGCCGCTTTGGGGCGGATGCTCGGCGGCTGGATCGCACAGGGGCGACGCGTGTCGCTGATCCTGGGCGAGGCCAGCGGCAGCTTCCAGCATTCGGTTCCGCCGGGCGTCGAAACGACGATGCTGGGGCACCAGAACTATGCCGGTCTGGCCGCCGCGCTGCCCGGCCTGGTCGCACAGGCCCGGCCCGACATCATCTTCTGTCCGGGCAATCATTATACGGCGATGGCCGCCTGGACCCGGTTGCGACTGGCCCGGTCGTGCCCGCCGATCGTCGCCAAGATGTCCAATGCCGCCGAGCGCGGGGACCATCACCCGCTCTTCGCCTGGGGGCAGCGGCAATGGCTGGCGCGGCATCCGCAGTTCCTGGACGCGTTGGTGGCGATGACGCCCGCGACCGCCCGCGCGGCGCAGATCGCAACGGGCCTGTCGGTCGCGGTCATCCCCAACCCGCCCTCGGCCCTGCCCGCCGCAACGGTCGATCGGGGCGCGTCGCCCGGTTCCGGGGGGCCCCGCCATATCCTGGGCGTCGGTCGGCTGGAGCCGCAAAAGCGCTGGGACCGGCTGATCACCGCGATGACGCATCTGCCCCCCGACGTGACGCTGACCATCCTGGGAGAGGGCAGCCTGCGGCCCGCGCTGACCGCGCAGATCGACATCCTCGGGCTGGCCGACCGGGTGTCGATGCCCGGCCACGCCGCCGACGCGCCCGCCGCCATGGCCGCCGCGCAGGTGCTGGCGCTGCCGTCCGATTATGAAGGCGTGCCGGGAGTGCTGCGCGAGGCGCTGGCGGTGGGGACGCCCGTCGTCGCCACCGATTCGAGTCCCGCCGTGCGCGAGATCGTCCGCGATGCCAGCCTGGGCAGCGTGGTGGCGCGCGACGATCTGGCCGGACTGGTCGCGGCGCTGCGCCACTGGGTCGACCCGGTCGTGGCGCGCCCGGCACCGGTGCCGCAGCCGGGGCAGGATTCGGCCCGCCGCTATCTGGCCCTGTTCGATTCGGTGGTCGCCACGCGGGCGGCGGGTTCAGCCGAGATCGGATTCGGCCCGCATGCCGTCGCCGTCGCGCGCCGCTTCGCGCTCCGACCGGCGCTGTAGCGCGGACTTCGCCATCGCGGTCATCGGATCGGCCAGCGCCAGCCCCAATATCCCGAACAGCGCGCTCGCCATGATCTGCGTCGACAGGGTCAGCGCGGGCGGCAGGTCGACGGTGCGCTTGGCGACCATCGGCACCACGACATAACCGTCGAAGGTCTGCACGATCAGATAGGTCCCGATCGCCCAGAAGCCCGTGTCCATGCCGGCCGAAAAGCCGACCGAGACCATCAGCGTGCCGGTGATGATCGCGCCGATATTGGGAATGAAGGCCAGGATCCCCGCGATGATGCCGAGCAGCAGCGCCATCGGCACGCCGCCGATCATCAGCGCGATGCCGGTCAGCACCCCCTCCACCGCCATGCCCAGCAGCCGCCCGGCGAGCAGCCGCCGCAGGGTCGACATGACGCACGCCTGGGTAATCGCGAATTCCGCGCGCGCCGCCCGCGGCACCATCCATTGCAGCCCGCGCGCATAACCGTCCGGGTCCATCGCCAGGAACAGGCCGATGATGAGGATCATGAACATCGAGGTGATCGCGCCGATCGCGGTGCCGACCCAGGAGGTCAGCCGTCCGATCGACCCCAGCGACTGGCGCAGCAGGCCGTTGATGTCCGACGTCCGGGGCATCAGCCCCTGTCCGGCCAGCCAGTCCGTGACGCGCACGGCCTGGGTCTCCAGCGTGGCACGCAATTGCGTCACCTGCTGCGTCATCTCCACCCCGGTCAGGTAGAAGGTGCCGAGCAGGAAGATCGTCACCGCCAGCACGACGATCAGCAGGCGCCAGCCGCGCCCGATCGGCAGCACCCGGCCGAGCAGCCGCACCCCGCCGTCGAGCAACGTGGCAAAGACCAGCCCGGCGAAGATCATCAGCAGCGGCTGCACCAGCAGCACGGCGATCGCCATCGCCGCGACCAGGCCCAGCCAGATGGCGGCCCGTGTCAACTCCCGCCGGACGAAGCCGTCCCGCATCTCCATCGGTGCGGGACGGTCCGTCAGCGGGGTCGGATCCGTCATGGCGATCAGTTCACCGTGGTCGGGTGCAGCGAAGTGCCCGCGCGGCCCGCGCGAAGCGAACTCCACCAGGTCAGCGGGTTGAGCGTCGCATCGCCGTCCAGGCTGAACGTCACGAACTCGGCCCGGCCGCCGATATTCTCATAGGGCACCGGCCCGCCCAGCCCCAGCTCGGCCAGCGGGAAACGGCTGTCGGCCGAACGGTCGCGATTGTCACCCATCAGGAAGACATGGTCGGCCGGAATGGTGATCGGCCCGTAATTGTCGCCCGGGCTCCAGCCCAGTTCGACCGTGTCGTAGCGGCGGTGATTGGGCAGCGTCTCGGTCACGATCGGCAGGTGGCAGACCCATTCGCCGCTGGGCAGGCGCACCCGCGCCTGGTCGCCATAGTCCGACGCCTTGCACGGACTGTTCGTGTCGACCGGGATGTCGATATAATGCAGCGGCCCGCGCTCGACCGGCTTGCCGTTCAGGATGACCACGCCGTCGCGCACTTCCAGCCGGTCGCCGGGCAGCCCGATGACCCGCTTGATATAGTCGTTATGCGTCCCCGGCGGGGTGACGATCACCACATCGCCGCGCTTGGGCAGCGAGCCGAACAGGCGACCATGGATGAACGGCAACTGCCAGCTCCAGCTTTCCTCGGGCTGGCGCAGGACGACGGATTTGAAGATCGCGACCGGATTGGGAATGGTCGGCGACACGAACGACCAGCCATAGGCGAATTTCGTCACCACCAGCCGGTCGCCGACGCGCAGGCCCGGCAGCATCGATTCCGACGGGATGTAGAAGGGCTTGGCGATGAAGCTGTGAAAGCCCAGCACGATCAGCAGCAGCCAGAACAGCCCCTTGACCTCAGACCACCAGTCGGTGCCCTTTTTCTGTACGGGCGGAGTCTGCGTTGGCGGAGTCTGGGCCGGCGGAATTTGGTCGGGGGGCGGCGTCGTGCTTCCCGTCCTATCGGCGGGCGCGCCCTGGTTCGTGTCCAACACCGCGTCCTTCATGCGGAAACTTCCGGTAACGCCTCGATCACGACAAAGGCCTGCGCCCAGGGGTGATCGTCGGTCATGGTCAAGTGGATATGGGCGACGTGGCCCGGCGGGGTCATCGCGTCAAGTCGTTCGCGCGCGCCGCCGGTCAAAGCCAGGGTCGGCGCGCCGCCCGGTTTGTTGACGACACCGATGTCGCGCAGGAACACGCCCTGCGCAAAGCCGGTGCCGACCGCCTTGGAAAAGGCTTCCTTGGCGGCGAAACGCTTGGCGTAGGTGCCCGCGCGGGTAAAGGGGCGTCCAGCCGCCTTCGCCCGCTCGATATCGGTGAAGCAGCGCGCCTCGAAGCGCGCCCCATGCCGGTCGAGCGCGGCCTGGATCCGCGCGATATTGCAGAGGTCAGAGCCGAGTCCGATGATCATGGGAGCCTCTCCGGCACCGCCGGGCGACGGCCCCCCTCCCCAAACCGGGGAGGCGTCAACGTGCGACGTCCATCGCGGCGCGCATATTGCGCACCACGGCAGGCAGCCCTTGGAACAGCGCGTCGGCAATCAGGAAATGGCCGATATTCAATTCGCGCACCTGCGGAATGGCGGCGATGGCGGCCACATTGTCATAGGTCAGGCCATGACCCGCATGAACCTCGATACCGTTCTTCGCCGCCAGCGCGGCGGCATCGGCCAGGCGACGCAGCTCGTCGGCGCGCGCCGGCCCCTCGACCTCGGCATAGCGGCCGGTGTGCAGCTCGACCACGGGCACGCCCAGATGCAGTGCCGCCTCGATCTGGCGGGGATCGGGTTCGATGAACAGCGAGACGCGGATGCCCGCCTCGCCCAGTTGCGCGACCATGGGGGCCAGCCATTCGCGCTGCCCGGCGGCGTCGAGCCCGCCCTCGGTCGTTCGCTCCTCGCGCTTTTCGGGCACGATGCAGGCGGCGTGCGGCCGATGCTTGAGCGCGATGCCCAGCATCTCCTCGGTCGCCGCCATCTCCAGGTTGAGCGGGACGGACAGTTCCGCCGACAGCCGCGCGATATCGGCATCGGTGATGTGCCGCCGATCCTCGCGCAGATGCGCGGTGATGCCGTCCGCGCCAGCCTCCGCCGCGATCAGCGCCGCCTTGACCGGATCGGGATAGCCGCTGCCCCGCGCGTTGCGGACGGTCGCGACATGATCGATATTGACGCCCAGGCGCAGGTGACCGGTCATGCCGCCGCGCGGCTCCCCGGCTTGATCGCGGGGATCGCCGCCAGTTCGGGGGGCAGGTCGTCGGGGCTGTAGGTCGGCACGTCGAGCCGGATCAGCGGGAAGAAGGGCACGCCCAGATCGGCGGTGCCGTTGGAGCGATCGACCAGCGAGGCCGCGGCGATCGTCGCGCCCCCCGCCCGGCCGATGGCGGCGATCGCCTCTCGACTCGACAGGCCGGTGGTCACCACGTCTTCCATCATCAGCACCTTCTGCCCCTGGTCCAGGCGGAAGCCGCGGCGCAGCTCGAAGGTTCCCTCGGGCCGTTCGAGGAACATGCCCGGCACGCCCAGCGCGCGCGCCATCTCATGCCCGACGATGACGCCGCCCATGGCGGGCGCGACGACTGCGCTGATCTGCGCCCGGATCTCCGCCGGGATTTTCGCCGCCACCGCCTCGCACAGCCGGGCCGCGCGCGCCGGGTCCATCAGGACGCGCGCGCATTGCAGGTAACGCGGGCTGCGCAGCCCGGAGGACAGGATGAAATGACCTTCGAGCAACGCCTCGGCGGCGCGAAACTCGGCAAGGACGTCTTCATCGGTCATGGGGCAACTCCGGCAAGGGAACAACAGGTGACCGCGCCTCATAGGATCGCCCCTCGCCCCGTGCAATGATGCGCGGTGGCATGGCGTACAGCTTTGGGTTGAGGGGGCGACGTCCCGTGCTATAGTCTGGCCAACAAAAAGACATAAGACCCCGTCGAGCCCAGGATGGGCCGGCGAGGGCGATGGGAGGCGAGAGCGGGATGAGCGAGGTCGAGCGCATGTCCGGACCCCGGAGGATGAGGATGCCGATTCGGATGAAGACGCTGGCGATCGCCGCCGGGCTGGGATGCGCCGCGCTGTCCGTGGCGGCCACGGCCGCCCCGGTCGCCGCACCGAAACCAACGCCGCAGACATCCGCCCAAGCTCCCGCCGCCAAAGCGACCAGCACCGCCCCCACGACCAGCCCGCTGCTCGCGCAGGACGGCGCGCCCGCGACGACGATCGACCCGCATGTCGGCCAGCCGATCGACGGCCGCATCGGGCTGCAGCCGCAGGTGACGAAGAATGGGAAATTCGCCCACTGGATGCACAATGGCGTGCTGCTGCCAGTCATCACCGCGATCTGCATCCTGGTGCTGTTGCTGCTCGCCTGGGTGGTGGTCCGCTTCCGCCGCGCCGCCAATCCGGTGGCGTCGAAGACCAGCCACAACACGCTGGTCGAGGTGCTGTGGACTCTGGGCCCGGTCGTCGTGCTGGTCGCGATCGCGGTGCCCTCGATCGGGCTGCTCCAGGCGCAGTTCAAGCCCGCCCCCGCCGGAGCCGTCACGCTCAAGGCGATCGGCAACCAATGGTATTGGACCTATCAATATCCGGACCATGGCGGGATCGAGATCACCGCCAACATGCTGAAGGAAAAGGATCAGGTTGCGCCGGGCGAACGCGCGCGGACCGATGCCGACGGTCCGCGCCTGCTGGCGGTGGACAATCGCATCGTCCTGCCCGTCGGCGTCCCGATCCGCCTCATCACCACCTCGAACGACGTCATCCATAGCTGGGCGATCCCGGCCTTCTGGATGAAGCTGGACGCGGTGCCCGGCCGGTTGAACGAGACGAGCTTCACCATTGAAAAGCCGGGCCTGTATTTCGGCCAATGCTCCGAATTGTGCGGCGCGCGCCATGCCTTCATGCCGATCGCGGTGCAGGCGGTCAGCCCGGCGCAGTTCGCCGCCTGGGTCGCGGCCAAGGGCGGCAAGATGCCGGGTGCGGCGGCCCCCTCCTCGGCCGTGATCCCGCAGCCCGGGGCCGAGGGCTCGGCCGTCGAAGCCGCACAGGCCAATGCGGCGGAGGCCGTGACCGGCCCCGCCGCCAACGAAGCCGCCCCCACCCCATCCTCCCCTTCCGCGCAGGGCGCCACCGGCAATCCGGCGGGCCCCGGCAACGCTGGACATTAAGCCATGACCGACACCGCACTGCACCCCGGATCGGCTTTCGTCGGTCATGAACCGCACGACCACGCGCATCATGGCGCGGACCACAAGCCCGGCTTTTTCGCGCGCTGGTTCCTGTCGACCAACCACAAGGATATCGGCACGCTCTACCTGATCTTCGCGATCGTCGCGGGGATCATCGGCGGCGCGATCTCCGGCCTGATGCGCGCCGAGCTGCGTGAGCCGGGCATCCAGTATCTGGGCATCTGGGCGGGGATGCTGCACGGTGGCGCGCAGAGCCTCGACCAGTCGCTGCACCTGTGGAACGTGCTCATCACCGCGCACGGGCTCATCATGGTGTTCTTCATGGTGATGCCCGCGATGATCGGCGGGTTCGGCAACTGGTTCGTGCCGATCATGATCGGCGCGCCCGACATGGCCTTCCCGCGCATGAACAACGTGTCCTTCTGGCTGCTGATCCCGGCCTTCACCCTGCTGCTCGCCTCGCCCTTTTTCGGGTCGGGCGCGGGCGTGGGCTGGACCGCCTATGCCCCGCTATCGACCTTCGGCGAGCCGGGGCCGTCGGTCGACATGGCGATCCTCGCGCTCCACCTGGCGGGGGCGTCGTCGATCCTGGGCGCGATCAACTTCATCACCACCATCTTCAACATGCGCGCGCCGGGGATGACGCTGCACAAGATGCCGCTCTTCGTCTGGTCAGTGCTGGTGACGGCATTCCTGCTGCTGCTGTCACTGCCGGTGCTGGCCGCCGCGATCACCATGTTGCTGACCGACCGTAATTTCGGCACGACCTTCTTCGATCCCGCCGGGGGTGGCGACCCGATCCTGTACCAGCATCTCTTCTGGTTCTTCGGCCACCCGGAAGTCTATATCATGATCCTGCCGGGCTTCGGCATCGTCAGCCAGATCATCGCGACGTTCAGCCGCAAGCCCGTCTTCGGCTATCTCGGCATGGCCTATGCCATGGTCGCGATCGGGGTGGTCGGCTTCGTCGTCTGGGCGCACCACATGTTCGCCACCGGGCTGAGCGTGAATACCAAGATGTATTTCACCGCCGCGACGATGATCATCGCGGTGCCGACCGGCATCAAGATCTTCTCATGGATCGCGACCATGTGGGGTGGATCGCTGTCGTTCAAGACGCCGATGGTCTGGGCGATCGGCTTCATCTTCATGTTCACCGTCGGCGGCGTGACCGGCGTGGTGCTGGCGAATGGCGGCATCGACGATTACATGCACGACACCTATTATGTCGTCGCCCACTTCCACTATGTGTTGTCACTGGGCGCGGTGTTCGCGCTGTTCGCGGGTTTCTATTACTGGTTCCCCAAAATGTCGGGGAAGATGTATAACGAGCTTCTCGGCCAGCTGCATTTCTGGGTGTTCTTCGTCGGCGTGAACCTGTTGTTCTTCCCGATGCACTTCCTGGGGTTGCAGGGGATGCCGCGCCGCTATCCCGACTATCCCGACGCCTATGCGATGTGGAACGCGCTGGCGACCCATGGCTATGAGATCATGGCGCTGGGCATGGTGATCTTCTTCGTCAACCTGGTCTGGTCGCTGGTCGCGGGCAAGCCCGCCGGCGACAATCCCTGGGGCGAGGGCGCGACGACGCTGGAATGGACGCTGTCCAGCCCGCCGCCCTATCACCAGTTCGAAACGCTGCCCCGCATCGATTGAGGCACGGAAACCCGATCCGTCGACAAGGGCCCCGGACACCGCTTTCGGGGCCCTTATTGTATGAGGCGGCCGCCGGATCAGGACCGAACAGGCCCAACGGCCTTGGCGGCACGACAAGCCGAGACGCATTTTCATGATTTGTTAGCCATGAAAATCCCATTTTCCCGGCGGTCGCCGACATATGGCCATAGCGGGATTTTTCAGGATGATGGGGCGGGCTGAAGGGGCGGGGCCGGTAATGGCGACCGTCGGGGACGATAGCGGCGGGCGCGCCGTCATGCGGGATGCCGCGCCATCCGCCTTGTCGACGGGAGCGGCGCTGTTGCCTTTCCTCGCGCTGGCGGCCTGTGGCGAGGGCAGCGGGCCAGTGGGCGGCAGCGGCACGGGCGGCTCGGGCAACACCGGCGGTGGCTCCACCCCGGTCGTCGTCGTCACCCCCGCCCCCACCACCACCGAGGCGAGCCGCTTCCTGGCCCAGGCGACGATGGGAGCGACCCGCAGCACGATCGATGCCGTCGTCTCGCGCGGCTATGATGGCTGGCTGGACGATCAGTTCGCGATGGCGCGCGCCACCACCCATTGGGACTGGCTGATCGCCAACGGCTATGACGCCGCGACCAACATCAATTCCGCCGCAGGCCTCGACCCGACCCTGTGGCGGCAGATGATCGTCGAGCCCGACCAGCTCCGCCAGCGGATCGGCATGGCGCTGCTCGACATCCTGGTGGTCGGCGCCGACAGCCTGACCGGCCAGTGGCGCGCGTTCAGCATGGCCGCCTATGTCGACATCCTGCTCGACAATGCCTTTGGCAATTATCGCGACATATTGGGCGCGATCACGACCAATTTCGCCATGAGCAGCTTCCTGACCTTCCTCTACAACCGGAAGGCCAATCCGACGACCGGCGCGGAGCCCGACGAAAATTACGCGCGCGAGTTGATGCAGCTGTTCACACTGGGCCTTTACCAGTTGAACATGGACGGTTCGCAGAAGCTGAGCAACGGGCAGCCTGTCGAGACCTATAACCAGGCCGATGTGTCCGGGCTGGCGCGCGTGTTTACCGGGCTGGCGCCCGCCTCGACAAACACCTCGACCCCGGCGCGCAGCCGCGCGCCGCTGGGGATCATCGCCGGGATGAACGAGACCGGAGCGTCGAGCTTCCTGGGCACCACCGTCACCGGCGGCGGCATGGCGGCGATCAAGGCGGCGCTCGACGCGATCTTCGCCCATCCGAATGTCCCGCCCTTCATCGCCCGGCAACTGATCCAGCGGCTGGTCACCAGCAACCCCTCGCCCGCCTATATCAACCGCGTCGCGACCAAATTCGCCGACAATGGCCAGGGCGTGCGCGGCGACATGAAGGCGGTGATCCGCGCCATCCTGCTCGACAGCGAGGCACGCACCCTGCCGACCACCACCAATGCGGGCAAGCTGCGCGAACCCGTGCTGCGGCTGACCGCCTGGGCGCGCGCATTCGGCGTCACCTCGCCTTCCAATGCCTGGGCCATCGGCGACACCTCCAGCCCCTCGACCCGGCTGGGCCAGAGCAAGGGGCACAGCCCCTCGGTCTTCAACTTCTACCGCCCCGGCTACACGCCGCCGGGCACCAGCCTGGCCAATAGCGGGCTGGTCGCGCCGGAGTTTCAGATCACCAACGAACAGAGCGTCGTCGGCTATGTGAACTTCATGTACGGCCTGATCGCCAACGGCATCGGCGATGTGAAGGCCGATTACAGCGCGATCCTGACCAAGGCGGCGGATTCGCAGGCGCTGGTCGACGAGGTCAACCTGGTCCTCGCCGCCGGTCAGTTGTCGAGCGCGACGCTCGCGGCGATCCGCGGCGCGGTCGACAGCGTGTCGGCCACCGCGACCAACGGCCCGATCAACCGGGTCGGCATCGCGATCCTGCTGACCATGGCCTCTCCCGATTATCTGACCCTGCGGTGATCCCCATGACCCAAGACCAGTCCCGTCGCGCCTTTCTGAAGCGCAGCGCGCTGCTCGGCCTGGCGGGAACCGCCACGCCCTTCGTCTCCAGCCTGGCCGCGATCGGCGAGGCGGCGGCGGCCACCGCCTCCGATTACAAGGCGCTGGTGTGCGTGTTCCTGTATGGCGGCAATGATTACGCCAACACGCTGGTCCCCTATGACGAGACCAGCTTCGCCGCCTATCGCGCCGCGCGCGCCAATATCGGCTATCAGCGCGACGCGCTGGCGGGCAGCGTGCTCAACCCGGCCGTCGCGTTGCCGGGCGGGCGCGCCTATGCGCTGTCGCCGTCGATGCCCGAAATGAACCAGCTGTTCGCGGCGGGCAAGATGGCGGTGGCGCTCAACGTCGGCACGCTGATCGAACCGGCCACCAAGGCGCAGTTCAACAACCGCAGCGTCCGGCTGCCCCCCAAGCTGTTCAGCCATAACGACCAGCAGAGCTTCTTCCAGGCGTCCAGTCCCGAGGGCGCGCACAGCGGCTGGGGCGGGCGGATCGGCGATGTGTTCCAGAGCGGCAACGGCACCGCCGCGCTGACCTGTATCAATGCCAGCGGCAATGCGGTGTATCTGAGCGGGCGGACCGCGATCCAATATGCGGTGGGCACCGGCGGCCCGGTCGCCTTGCTGGGCAACAGCCGGACGGCCTATGGCTCCTCGACCGCGCTCGACACGCTGCGCGGGTTGATGACCACCGAGTCGAGCTTTGCGATGGCGAGCGAGCATGCCCGCATCTCCAAGCGCGCCTTCGACGTGCAGGCGCAGTTGAGCAGCGCGCTGGCGGGCGCTCCGGCGAGCGGCTTCCCGCTCTTTCCGTCCAACAACAACCTGGCCGACCAGTTGCGGATGGTCGCGCGGATGATCGCGATCAGCCAGACGCTGGGGCTGAAGCGGCAGGTCTTCTTCGTGTCGATGGGCGGGTTCGACCTGCACGACCATCTGGTCGCGCAGCATCCCGGCCTGCTGGCCAAGGTGTCGGCGGCGATGAAGGGGTTCTACGACACCACCGTCGCGCTCGGCGTCGCCAACCAGGTGACCAGCTTCACCGCGTCCGATTTCGGCCGCACGCTGCAATCCAATGACGATGGCTCCGACCATGGCTGGGGCGGCATGCACTTCGTCGTCGGCGGCGCGGTGCGTGGCCAGCGTTTCTATGGCAAGGCGCCGGTCGTCGGGACCGGCACCAGCGACGATGTCGGCCAGGGCCGGTTGCTGCCCACCATGTCGGTGGACCAATATGCCGCGACGCTGGCGAGCTGGTTCGGGATCGACTCGAACGGCTTGCGCACGGTGCTGCCCAATATCGGCAATTACGATGCCTCGACCTGGAACCAGGGCTTTCTGGGATAAGTCGCCGCGCCTTGATAGCATCGACCGAATCGCCGATGATCGGGGTTATGACAGTATCGCCGCCATGGCCCGCCGACCTGCCGCTCGCGCCCTGGCTGTCGGTGTGGCACGCCCCCGATGGCTGGGCCCATCGCCGCTATGACCGGGCGCGCGCACCGGGCAGCGCGCGGCGCGGACGGTTGCTGTTCCAGACCGGCCGTGCCGACATGATCGAGAAATATGGCGATGCGATCGATCATTTCCGAGCGAACGGCTGGGACGTCACCGCCTTTGACTGGCGCGGGCAGGGCGGATCGGGGCGGCTGGCGGTCGGCGACACGGGCCATATCGATCGGCTCGACCGGCTGAACGACGATCTGGCGGCCTTCTACACGCAATGGGTGGCGGAGGGCGAAGGCCCGCATGTGGTGCTGGGCCAATCGATGGGCGGCTTCGTCACCCTGTCGACGCTGGCGGCCGGGCGGATCGCGCCCGACGCGGTGATCCTGATCGCGCCGATGCTCGCGCTGCGCTCGCCGGTCGGGCAATGGGCCGGAACCCGTTTCGCACGCTGGCAGGTCGGTCGCGGTGATCCGCTCCGCCCCGCCTGGCGTCGGCTGGAGACACCCGCCGCGTCCGCCGCGCGGCAAAAAAGGCTGACCCATGACCTGACCCGCTTCGCCGACCAGCAGGACTTTCGCCGCCGCTGGCCCGATTTGTGCCTGGGCTCGCCCAGTTGGCATTGGGTGGCCGAGGCGTTTCGCGCCACCGCCGCGCTACGCGACGATCCGGCGCTGTCGCGAATCGCGATCCCCGTGCTGATGCTGGTGGCGCAGGCCGACCGGCTGGTCGATGCGCGCGCCGCGGGCCGCGTGGCGTCGCGATTGCCGCACGGCGAGCTGGTCTGTTTCGGCAAGGGCTGCGCCCACGAAATCCTGCGCGAGGCCGATCCGGTCCGCGCCAACGCCTTTGCCGCGATCGACGCGTTCCTGGCGCGCCGCCTCCAGCCTCACACCAGGCGCGCGACGAGCGCCAGCAGCACGATCAGCAGCGCCGCGACGCTGGCATAGAAGGTCAGCGCGAAGCCGAAGGCCCGCGCCGCCGCGCCGCGCGCATAATTCGCCCAGAACAGCATGCGCCCGACCGAGAACAGGCCCGCCAGCGCAGGGATCATCGCCCCCGACCCCTCGACCACCCAGGCGAGCGCGACATAGGCGGGGATGGCCAGCACCGCCTGTTCCAGCGTGTTGCGCAGCACCGCATTGCCGATCGCGACTCGCGGTGAATCGCCGCCGCCACCCGCCGCCGCATCGATATCGGCGGCCGATTCGAAGCGCAGCATCGCGACATGCCCGATCGCGGCGGCCAGCCACAAGGCGACCACGGTGACCGCCGCCGCGGCGCGGATCATCCGGTCGGTTGGCGACAGGACCGGCGCGAGACTCCAGGCGATCATCAGGGTCGACAGCACGACGACCAGCGCCAGCCCCATGCCGCGCGCCACGCCGAACTGGCGACGGTCACGGACCGGCTCCCGCGTGGGGCGATGCTGGCGGGCGGGCGAATCGGGCGCAGGGATCGTCATTGCCAAGGCTCCAGACAATGCCACGCCGCGCGCGGCGCATCGTCATACCGAAGACAGGCCATGGTGTCGTGCCGCATAAGCCCCTCGAAAGGTTACACCATCACGCCCTGCAACAACCGGGGCAGCTGTCCGGTTTCGCCGCGCGCCTCGGCCATGAAACGATCCTTGAGCGGCGGGATATGGTTGATCGCACGGATCCCCAGCCGCCGGATCGCGCTCGCCGTCTTGCCGGGCACGCCGAAGATCCGGTTGAAGCTGTCGGTCGCGACCGACACCATCAGCGTGTCGAGCCCGCGCCATTGCTGATAGCGTTGCAGCAGCGCGGCATCGCCCAGGTCCATGCCGGTCCGCTTGCCCTCGACCAGCACCTCGACCAGCGCGGCGACATCGCGATAGCCGAGGTTCACGCCCTGCCCCGCAATCGGGTGGATGCCGTGCGCCGAATCGCCGACCAGCACCAGCCGATCGCCCGTCATCGTCGCCGCGCGGTGAAAGCCCAACGGATAGGCCGAACGCGGGCTGGCATGGCCAAGCGTCCCCAGGAACCCGCCCATGCTCTTCTCCGCCTCGGCCAGGAAGGCCCGGTCGGACAGCTTGAGCATCGCATCGCCATCGCGCCCCGGCACCGACCAGACGATCGCCGAGCGGTGCCCGATCTCGTCATCGGGCAACGGCAGCAGCGCGAACGGGCCCGACGGATAGAAGATCTCGAACGCGATATTCTCGTGGCTCTCTTCATGGTGGAAGGCGCTGATGATCGCCTTGTGGTCATAGGACCAGCGCGCCACCTTGATCCCCGCCGCCTCGCGCGTCGGCGATTGCCGCCCCTCCGCCGCGACCAGCAGCGGCGCGCGCACCGTGCTGCCGTCGCTCAACCGCGCGATCACGCCCGCCGGCCCGCGTTCCACCGCCAGCGCGCGGGTCTGCATCCGCAGGTCGACCAGCGTCGCCTCGGTCGCGGCGGCATGGATCGCGCGGCGCAGCAGCTTGTTTTCGAACATCGTGCCCAGCGCGCCGTCATCGGCATCCGGGATGAAATCGAGCGCGCCCGGCTCCAGCCCGTCGCTGACCCGGATATGCCGGATCTCGCACCCCTGCCCGGCCAGCTTCGCGCCGATGCCGATCGCATCGAGCATCCGCCAGCTCGCCGAGGCGACGGCCGAGGCGCGCCCGTCGAAACCGGGGGCCAGCATGACCGCCGGGTCGGCGGGATCGACGATGACCGAGGACAGGCCGTGCGCGGCCAGGCCGACACCGAGAGTCGCGCCGACCAGGCCGCCGCCGAGGATGATGACATCGCTATCCATAACCATGGGTTCCTAAACCGTCGCGCGATCGCAAACAATGCGGTGCGGGCGTCCCGCCTTGACGTGGGAACAACCAGAGGCGATGAATTTTCCCCGGCTTTTCGGACATTTTTGAGGACACGATTCATGGCCAGCCGCGCGCAGCCGGTATTATGGCGCGAGACGGTGAAGGCGGGCGCGGTGCGCAGCGGCGCGCTGTTCGCCGCCGTCGCGCTGTTCGCGGTCACGCTGATCCTGGTGCTGTCGCTGGCCAGCTACCATGCCAGCGACCCCGCGCTCAACACCGCCTCGGGCGCGGTGCCCGCCAACTGGATCGGGCAGCCGGGCGCGTGGATCGCCGATATCGCGCTGACCCTGTTCGGGCCCGCGGTCGCGCTGATCCTGCCGGTGGGGCCGATCATCGCCGGGCGGCTGTGGCGCGATCGCCCGGCCGGGCGCTGGGTGCGGATGCTGCGCCAGTCGATGATCGGCGTGGCGATGATGGCCTGCGCGCTGTCCTTCGTGTCCGATTCGGCGGTGCTGGCGCTGCCCGCGGGCTGGGGCGGGGTGATCGGCCTGTCGGTCGCCAGTTTCGTCCGCTGGCTGCTGGAATTCAGCGGCCAGGCGGCCGTCGTCACCTGGGGCTCGGCGGCGATCGGGCTGGCCTTTGGCGTGGGCGGGGCGCTGGTCTGGGGACGCAGCCTGGAACTCGATCTCGCCGAGCGCGGTCTGGCGCGGCTGCGCCGGCGCCGGGCGACGAGGGGCGACGGGGAGCATGGCGCGCCGTGGGACGACGAGGATGCCGCACTCTACGAGGATGAGGATGACGAAGAACCGCTGACGCTGGCGCGCAAGGCGGTGCCGGTGCGCGAGGATCGTCCCGCCCCCGTCATCGCCGACCGCCAGATTTCACCTGCCCCCGCCCGGCCCAAGGCAGCGGCCGACCGCGACGCGCCCTATCAGCTCCCCGCGCTCGACCTGCTGACCCCGGCCGCGCCGACCCCGGCGGGGACGATCGACAAGGCGGGGCTGGAGCGCAATGCCCGGCTGCTCGAAAATGTCCTCGACGATTTCCGCGTGCAGGGCGCGATCGTCGAGGTTCGCCCCGGCCCGGTCGTCACCATGTACGAGCTGGAGCCCGCGCCCGGCATCAAGGCCAATCGCGTCATCGCACTGGCCGACGACATCGCGCGCAACATGTCCGCCATCTCGGCGCGCGTCGCGGTGATCCCGGGGCGCAACGTGATCGGCATCGAACTGCCCAACGCCAAGCGCGAGATGGTGTCGCTGCACGAACTGGTCGCGTCGCAGAGCTTCGCCGATCAGGCGGCGCAGCTGCCGATCATCCTGGGCAAGAATATCGCGGGCGATCCGGTCGTCGCCGACCTGGCCCCCATGCCGCATCTGCTGGTCGCGGGAACGACCGGGTCGGGCAAGTCGGTCGGCCTCAACGGCATGATCCTGTCGCTGCTCTATCGCCTGACGCCCGAGCAGTGCCGGATGATCATGATCGACCCCAAGATGCTGGAATTGTCGATGTATGACGACATTCCGCATCTGCTCTCCCCGGTGGTCACCGATCCGGCCAAGGCGGTCCGCGCGCTGAAATGGGCGGTCGAGACGATGGAGGACCGCTATCGCCAAATGTCCTCGGTCGGCGTGCGGAGTCTGGCCAGCTTCAACGACAAGGTGCGCGCGGCCAAGGCCAAGGGGCAGCCCTTGGGGCGCAAGGTCCAGACCGGCTATCACCCCGAGACCGGCCAGCCGGTCTATGAGGAGGAAAAGCTCGAATATGAGCCGCTGCCGCAGATCGTGGTGATCGTCGACGAGCTGGCCGACCTGATGATGACGGCGGGCAAGGAAGTCGAATTCCTGATCCAGCGGCTGGCGCAAAAGGCGCGCGCGGCGGGCATCCACCTCATCATGGCGACGCAGCGCCCCTCGGTCGACGTCATCACCGGCGTCATCAAGGCCAACCTGCCGACCCGCATCAGCTTCCACGTCACCTCCAAGATCGACTCGCGCACCATCCTGGGCGAACAGGGGGCCGAACAGCTGCTGGGCCGGGGCGACATGCTCTACATGCCCGGCGGCAAGGGGATCGTGCGCGTCCATGGCCCCTTCGTCTCGGACGACGAGGTCCACCGGGTCGCCGATCACTGGCGGTCGCAGGGGCAGCCCGACTATATCTCCTCGGTCACCGAGGAACCGGCGGAGAGCTTCGCGCTCGACGGTGCGCCGACGGGCGAGGATTCGGCGGAGGACCAGCAATATCGCGCGGCGATCCAGCTGGTGTGCGAGAGCCAGAAGGCGTCCACCTCCTGGCTCCAGCGGCAGTTGCGGATCGGCTATAACTCGGCGGCGCGGCTGATCGAGCGGATGGAGACGGACGGCATCGTCGGTCGTCCCGACCATGTCGGCCGCCGCGAAGTGCTGCGCGATACCGAGGGGCATCCGATTTAAGCGCGCCAATCGCGCACGCCTCGCCGTCGCTCCGCGCGAACGGGCCATCGCCCCGGAAGGCCAGATGTCCCGTCGGCACAGGCTGCGGGAACGCCGAGGGCGGGGGAAGCCCGTCCCTTCGCGCCGCCTCAGTAGATCCGGTACAGCCGCAGCGGCGAGCCCTTGGGCAGCGGCAGCGGGGTGAGCCAGTCCGGCACCCAGCCATGCGCCATCCGGTCGTAAAAGCCGCCCGGCGCCCGCGCGCGGTAATTGGTCGACTCGGCCATGTCGGGGCAGATCATCAGCATCGTCGCGCCGTGGCGCTTCATGATCGCGCGCGCCTGTGCCTCGCTGCCCTGAAATGCATGCTGCACGTCCAGGATCGCATCGCCATTGCGGTGATAGGGCCCAGCGACCGCGTCATGATGCGTCGTCACGATCAGGCGCGGCCCCAGGTCGACAAAGGTGAAGACCGTCGCCTTCGGATAGGCATTGACCCGCGCCAGCACCGAGGTGCGCACGCATTGCCCCGTCGCGCGATTGACACGCGCGGCATAGGCATTGGGCTGCGCGATGGGCAGATACTGGAAGGCGAGCCCGGCGGGAATGCCGGTCACGGCCAGCACCACCGCCACCATGACCGGCACCCGCAGCCAGGGCGAACGCAGCCGGTTGATCCATGGCGCGACGATCCAGATCAACGCGGCGATGCCGGGCACCGCCAGCATCTGCGCCGCCGGGGCCGCGCGCACCTGCCACAACAGCATCGCGCAGGCGAAGACGGTGAACAGCGCCACCGCGGTCCAGCCGATGGTCCGGTGCCGCCACGCCGCGACGATCGCGCCGATCATCCCGATCACCGGCATGATCCCCATCGGCAGCGCGGTGCGCAGCGGATGCTTGTAGATCGGCTTGGCCTCGCGCACATTGTCCAGCCAGTTGCGCTGAAGCTCGGGGCTGACCTGTTCGGGGCGGGTCAGGCATTGCGGGAACAGGCTGGCGAAACCGCCCGCGATCACCGCGCCCGCCACCACCGCGAGGCTCAGCCGCGCGGCGCGCGACGCCGGATTGATCCGCGCGAGCAGGAACAGCAGCGCCCCCGCCACCACTGTCACCGACAGCCAGACCGGGGTCAGCGCGTCGCAGCGCATCGCGTAATTGGCGTTGGAGGCAAAGGCGGCAAAGCCCGCCGCGCTGCCCCCGCCCAGCGTCAGCGCATAGATTGACAGGCGCGGTGCCTCCGCCCGGTCCCAGACCCAGCGCAGCGTCAGGATCGCCCCCGCCATCGCGGCATAGGGCAGCATCTCCAGCCCGATCGCCAGCGACACCGCGCTGGCCAGCCCGACCAGCGCGCCACCGCGTCGCCCGTCGGGATCGCACAGACCCGCCACGGTGACGGCCAGCATCGCCAATTGCCACCCGTGATGGTCGATGCGCATCGGCATGAACATCAACAGCGTGGCATGCGCGCAGAGCAGGATCAGCAGCCCCAGCGGCCAGGCATGGGGCGCAATCAGCCGCCGCAGCGTCGCCGCCAGCGACAGCATCACGATCGACAAAGGCAGGAGCGGGGCCAGCCCGCAGGCCAGCCGCTCGGCCCAGGCAGGCGTGGTGAACAGGCGGAAGAACAGGATCAACCCGGCAATCGGCAGGTCGACGATCCGGCTCCAATGGATGTCAAATCCGGCCGGCGGATTGAGCCGGTACTGGCGCAGATCATACCATCCCTGTCCCGCCATCCAGGCGCGCACCTGCATCAGCCGCATATTGTCGTCGGTGTCGCCCAGCGACCACCAGCGGATCTGTCCCCAGCGATCATGAAGATACCAAGCGGTAATCGCGACCCAGGCGATCAGCACCCAGCGGCGCCAATTGCGATCGATCTCGGCCTGCAGACGTTCCAAAGACGCTTCCCTCATACCCGCCCGCGGCTTAAGGCCCGGACGATAGGACCAGTATCGCGCCGCTCTATCGCGGGCGGCGCAAAGGGCAAGTTTCGGGATAAGACGGCGGCGTGGCGACTCTTCAGCATCAGATCGATCGGTGGCGGAGCAGCGGGATGCTGGGCCAGCTCATCCGCTTCGGCATCGCCGGGGGATTGTCGACGGTCGTCTATTCGGCGGTGTATCTGCCGCTGACCTATTGGGTATTGCCCCATCGATGGGCCGTGCTGGCGGTGCCGCCCGCCTTCCTCGTTGCGGTCGTCGCCGGCTTCTTCCTGCACAGCGGCTGGAGTTTTCGCGGGCACGAGGCGAGCGCCGATGGCGGCAGGCTGCACCTCAAATTCTTCATCGTGCAGAGTTTCGGCTTTGCGCTCAACACGCTCTTCACCTGGGTCGTGACGGGGCTTTTGCATCAACAACCCTGGATCGCGTTGATTCCGGCCGTCACGATCACGCCGATCGCGACCTTCGCGCTCAACCGCCAATGGGTCTTCGGATAAGTTCATGGACCGTATCGTTTACGACCGCATGGCGGCGCATGATTCCACCCATTGGTGGTACCGCGCGCGGCGCGACATCCTGGCCGATTATCTGGATCGGTACGGCAAGCTGCCCGGAGATGCCCGCATCCTGGAGATCGGTTGCGGCACCGGGCACAATATTCCGATGCTGGCCGCGTTCGGCACGGTGGATGCGATCGAGATCGATCCGGCGGCCCGCGCCATCGCGGCGCAGCGGCTAGGTCGTCCCGTCGGCGATGCGCCGCTGCCCGAACTGCCGGGGATCGCGCGCGGAGCCTATGACCTGGTCGCCGTCCTGGACGTGGTCGAGCATATCCAGGACGATGTCGCCGCGCTCGCCGCGATGAAGACGTGCCTGAAGCCCGGCGGCAAGATCCTGATCGCGGTTCCGGCGCATCAATGGATGTGGTCGGCGCATGACGTGGTGAACCACCATCATCGCCGCTATTCCAAGACGACGCTGGTGAACGCGATCAAGAAGGCCGGCCTCGCCCCGCGCAAGCTGACGTATTTCAACTCGCTGCTCTTCCCGCTGGCCGCCGCCGCACGCATCGCCGGGCGGATCAGCGGCCGCGACGACAGCGACGATTCGCCGCCGCCCGCGCCGCTGAACGCCGCGTTCGAGGCGATATTCCGGCTGGAGCGGCACATGGTCGGTCGCGTGCCGATGACGCCCGGCGTGTCGATCGTCACCCTGGCCGAACCCGCCTGACCATCGCCCCGGCGCCCGGTCACGCGGCGGGCTTCAGCGTGGCCGATTCGAGGTGCCAGCGCCGTTGGGCGACCGTGGCGCCGTCGACATCGTTGACGCGGCGGACGACATATTGGCCAACGAAACGCTGCCGCCGCCCGTCGTCGAGCTGTGCGTCGACCGCCACCGGCACCGTGGCATAGACCGACCCCGCCCCGCCCTCGCTCGGGGCCATCCGGCCGATCGTCACCCGCGTGGCCCGGGTATGGGCAAAGCCGCGCGCGAAATCCTGATAACGCTGCCCCGGACGGCCGTTATCGCCCCATTGCTGCCACGCGGTGCCATAGTCTCGCGCGTTGATCGCGGCATAATAGCGGCGCACGACGGCCGCCGCCGCCGCATCGCTCTTCGGATCGACCTCGCATCCGGGCGTCTTGGCCGCATCGTCGCCGATCAGGGCGCAACTGCGCGCGATCTCGTCCTCGATCATCGCACAGCTATTGGCGACATTGCAGGGCGGATGGGTCGCCGGACTGACCGAGGTGCAGATCTTCACCAGCCGGTCGGCGGCGGCCCGTCCGCGCTCCGCCGAACAGGACAGGCTCCCCTCGCCGTCCTTGACCGGACGGCTGATCGGGGCGGCGGCGTTCGCCGTCCCCTCCGTATCAGGCGCATCGGGCGAGGGCGCGGGAGAAGGGACGGTCGTCGCGGTCTCATTGGCGCGCACGGTATAGGTTTCGTTCTGCCTGTCGCCGCCGCCACAGGCGGTCAGCGGTAGCAGGATCGTACAGGCCATCAAAGGCAAGGGACGGATCATCGCCATTCACTCCATCGCATTCGCACCGCCCAACGCGCGTGAACGCGGGCGGCTCCCTTCCCCTTCCCGGCCACGCGACGCGGAACCCCGAATGGAACAATATAATATATTGTAATTCAGCAACTTTTCGATCAACATCAATCGGAAAAACTGATGCTCCGTCTGGCTGGCACCGGCTCCGCACCGCCCCATATGAGCGCCGCGACCCTCCGCGCTCGCACCCCAATCATTCTCAGAGGAGCTTCCATGCCCACTCCCACCCGGGGCTATGCCGCCCAGTCGGCGGAAACGCCACTCGCCCCCTTCTCGTTCGAGCGCCGCGATCCCCAGGCCGACGATGTCGCGATCGACATCCTGTATTGCGGGGTCTGCCACTCCGATCTCCATACCGCGCGCGGCGAGTGGGCGGGGACGCTCTACCCTTGCGTCCCCGGCCACGAGATTGTCGGACGCGTGACCGCCATCGGCGATGCCGTCACCAAATACGCGGTCGGCGATCTGGTCGGCGTCGGCTGCATGGTCGACAGTTGCGGCCACTGTCCGTCCTGCCATGACGGAGAGGAGCAATATTGCGAGACCACCGGCTTTGTCGGCACCTATAACGGCCCCGATCCCGTGATGGGCGGCCACACCTTTGGCGGCTATTCGGACCATATCGTCGTCAAGGAAGGCTTCGTCCTGAAGATCAACCATGACGAAGCCGATCTGGCGGCCGTCGCGCCGCTGCTCTGCGCCGGGATCACCACCTATTCGCCGCTTCGTCACTGGAAGGTGGGACCGGGCCAGAAGGTCGGCATCGTCGGGCTGGGCGGCCTGGGCCATATGGGTGTGAAGATCGCCGCGGCGATGGGCGCCGAGGTCTATGTCTTCTCGACCTCGCCGAACAAGGCTGAGGATGCCAGGCGGCTGGGTGCCAAGGGCCTGATCGTGTCGAAGGACGCCGATCAGATGGCCGAACATGCGGGCAGCTTCGACTTCATCCTGAACACCGTCGCCGCGCCGCACGACCTGGACGCGCTGCTGGTCCAGTTGAAGCGCGACGGCACGATGACGCTGGTCGGCGTGCCCGACGCGCCCCACCCGTCGCCCTCGGTCGGCAATCTGGTGTTCCGTCGCCGCGCGCTGGCGGGCTCGCTCATCGGCGGCATCGCCGAGACGCAGGAGATGCTCGATTTCTGCCATCGGCATGGTCTGACCGCCGATATCGAGATGATCGACATGGCGTCGATCAATACCGCCTATGACCGGATGCAGAAGAGCGATGTGAAATATCGCTTCGTCATCGACATGGCGACGCTGAACGGTTGAGGAACCGGGAAGGGGAAGGGAGGCCGCCTGAACGGCGACGGCGGGGCCGCGACATCGACAGGCCCGTCCCCGCCTGCCTCCTTCCCTCCCCGACGATCCGGGCGTCGCCCCGCCGCCGTCCTTCGTGGGGGAGGACAATTGACCCAATTTGCCCGCCCTGCCGCCACCCCCTATATGTGGAAGGTCCATGTCCAGCTTGCCTTCCTCTGTCTTCGTTCCCGCCGACTGGCGCGACTTCCTCGCTCTGACCAAACCACGGGTGATGACACTGGTGGTCTTTACCGGTCTGTGCGGGATGCTGGCCGCGCCCGTGCACGTCGATCCGGTCATCGGCTTCACCGCCATCCTGTGCATCGCGCTGGGCGCGGGCGCGGCGGGGGCGCTCAACCAATGGTATGAGGCGGACCTCGACGCGCTGATGAAGCGCACCGCCCGCCGGCCACTGCCCGCCGGCCGCATGAGCCGCGAATCGGCGTTGCATTTCGGCGTGGGACTCGCCTGTTTCTCGGTGATCCTGATGGGCTTGGCGGTCAATTGCGTGGCCGCGTTCATCCTGACCATCTCGATCCTCTTCTATGTGCTGATCTATACCGTCTGGCTGAAGCGCCGGACGCCGCAGAACATCGTCATCGGCGGCGCGGCGGGCGCGTTCCCGCCGCTGATCGGCTGGGCCGCCGCGACGGGCCAGGTCGCGCTCCTCCCCGTCCTGCTGTTCAGCCTCGTCTTTCTGTGGACACCGCCACATTTCTGGGCGCTCGCGCTGTTCGTGAAGACCGATTACGCCAATGCGGGCGTGCCGATGCTGCCCGTTGTCGCGGGCGAGCGGGTGACTCGCGCGCAGATCGGGCTCTACACCATCCCGATGGCGATCGCCGCCGTCGCGCCCTGGCCGCTGGGGCTGACGGGGCCGATCTATGGCATCGTCGCCACCGCCGGGACCGCGCTGTTCGCGCTCTCCGCCGCGATGGTCGCGGTTCGGCATACCCAGCCCGCCGACGCGATGAAGCCCGAAAAATGGCTGTTCAAATATTCTATCCTGTATCTTTTCCTTCTCTTCGGCGCGCTTGTGGTGGATCGTTGGGCGTCATGACGCCTGATGATTCGAATCGGATTCGCGCCAAGCAGCGCGCCCGTGCCACCGCCATGGCCTTGCTGCTGGGCTTTCTGGTGGTGCTGATCTTCTTCATCACCCTGTCCAAGATCCGGGCGGGGATGCACTGATGCCCGCCCCCCGGCGCCTTTCGCGACAGGGCCGGACGGTGATAATCGCGCTGGGCGCGGTGGCGTTCATGACCGGGCTCAGCTGGGCCAGCGTCCCGCTCTACCGCATATTCTGCCAGGTGACGGGCTATCAGGGGACGACGCAGCGGGGACTCGCCGCGCCCGGCAGCGTGCATCGCCGGATACGGGTCGATTTCGACGCGAATGTCTCCTCCCGGTTGGCCTGGACCTTCAAGCCCGAAAATCCGCACGAAACCGTCGATATCGGCGCGCGCGACATGGTGTTCTTCACCGCCACCAACAATGCGAAGGTACCGATCACCGGCACCGCGACCTTCAACGTCACGCCGGATCAGGCCGGGCGCTATTTCACCAAGATCCAGTGTTTCTGCTTCACCCAGCAGACGCTGCAACCCGGCGAAACGGCGCGGATGCCGGTCATCTTCTTCGTCGACCCCAAGATCCTGGACGACCCGGACGCCAGGGACATCGAAACGATCACCCTGTCCTACACATTTTACCCGGTGGATTCGGGGAAGAAAGCGGGTTAGCCTCCCCCTCAAAACATAGAATGATGGGACGGGATCATGGCTGGCGCGAAGAACCACGACTATCATATCCTGCCGCCGAGCCCCTGGCCGCTGGCCAGTTCGATGTCGGCGCTGCTTCTGGCCTCCGGCGCGATCATGTGGATGCACAAGGTCCCGGGCGGCGGCTGGGCGTTCCTGGCGGGGCTGGCCGCGCTGCTGTTCTGCATGGGTAGCTGGTGGGCCGACGTGGTGCGCGAGGGGCATCAGGGCGACCATACCCCCGTCGTCCAGCTGCATTTCCGCTATGGCATGATCCTGTTCATCGCCTCCGAGGTGATGTTCTTCGTCGGCTGGTTCTGGGCCTTTTTCGACTTCGCGCTGTTCCCGACCGCGATGAGCTTCGTCGACGGCCAGGTCGAACGCGCCGCCGAGGGGACGACCGCCATCGTCGCGCAATGGCCGCCCAAGGGGCTGGAGGTGATCGACGCCTTCAAGCTGCCGCTGCTCAACACGCTGATCCTGCTGACCAGCGGCACCACCGTCACCTGGGCGCACCATGCGCTGATCCACAACCAGCGCGGCGGCGAGAAGAAGGGGCTGTGGGGCGCGCTCGGCGTCGGCGACCGCGACGGGGTGCTGAAGGGGCTGTGGCTGACCGTCATCCTGGGCCTGATCTTCAGCACGATCCAGGCCTATGAATATATGCACGCGCCCTTTCCCTTTAAGGGGCTGAACTACGGCGCCGCCTTCTTCATGGCGACCGGCTTTCACGGCTTCCATGTGATCGTCGGCACCATCTTCCTGATCGTCTGCCTGATCCGCGCCTATCGCGGCGACTTCACCCCGCGCCAGCATTTCGGGTTCGAGGCGGCGGCCTGGTACTGGCATTTCGTCGACGTGGTGTGGCTGTTCCTGTTCGTCACCATCTATGTCTGGGGTGGCTGGGGCGCGCCGGTCCACAGTGGCTGAACCGACGCCTCCGACGATCGCGCAGGCCGCGTTTCGGGGGCTGTGTCCCCGGTGCGGCCAGCCCCATCTGTTTGCCGGGCCGCTGTTTTCGGCACAGGTCGTGACCTTCGCCGATCGGTGCAGAGGCTGCGGGCTGGACTTCACGCGGTTCAATGTCGGCGATGGGCCAGCCGCCTTCCTGACGCTGATCCTGGGCACGGTCATCACCATCGCGGCGATCGCGGTCGAACTGACGCTGCATCCGCCGCTCTGGCTGCACATGCTGATCTGGCTGCCGCTGACCGCGCTGGCGGTGGTCTATGCGCTGCGCGTCGCCAAGGGCGCGCTGATGGCGGCGGAATATCGCAACGAAGCGCGCGAGGGCGCGATCGTCCGGCCCGAAGCCGAAGAGGATCGATGAGCCGGATTCCGATCCTGCCCACCATCCTCGTCGCGCTGGCCGTGGCGGGGATGATCGCGCTGGGCCTGTGGCAGCTGCGCGACCGGCTTCCGCGGAAACAGGCCTATCTCGCACAGCTCGCCGCCAATCCCGCGCGACCGCCCATCGCCTTTCCGCTTGTCCCCGACCAGCGCCTGCTTTTCCGCCGGGCCAGCGCCGATTGCCGCCCGCCCGTCGCCATCCGGCGGGCGGGCGCGGGCGCGGCGGGGTTCCGGCTGATCGCCACCTGCTCGGTGCCGCATGGGGCGATGCAGGTGCAGTTGGGCACCAGCCATGATCCCCGCGCCGAGACCGGCTGGTCCGGCGGGCGGGTCAGCGGCTATGTCGCCCATGCCCCCGATGGCCGTTCGCTGATCCAGTCGGCCTTCGACCATCGGCCGCAGGCGATGATGCTGGTCGCGGACCGCCCCGCCCCCGGTCTCGATCCCAATGCCAGCCCCGATCTGGACGCCATTCCCAACAATCATCTGGCCTATGCGGTGCAATGGTTCCTGTTCGCCGCGATTGCCGTAATTATCTATGTCATGGCGGTGTTTCGGCGCAATCGAATGGTTGTGGTCGCGGACGCGCACCGTTAAGCCCCGGCGCATCATGCGCTATATCAGTACCCGTGGCACCGCCCCCATCCTCGACTTTCGCGGCGCGACGCTCACCGGGCTGGCCTCGGACGGGGGGCTCTATGTCCCCGAGACCTGGCCCACCCTGAGCGCGCAGGAGATCGAAGCGCTCGCCGGCCTGTCCTATGCGCAGACCGCTGCGACGATCATGGCGCCGTTCGTCGGCGACAGCCTGACGACCGAGGAACTGCAACGCCTGTGCGACGCCGCCTATGGCCGCTTCTCGCACAGCGCCGTCACGCCCCTCGTCCAGCTCGACCATGACCAGTGGCTGCTCGAACTGTTCCACGGACCGACGCTCGCCTTCAAGGACGTCGCGCTCCAGATGCTGGGGCTGTTGTTCGAGCGGTTCCTGCGCGGGACCGACACAAGGCTGACCATCGTCGGGGCGACCAGCGGCGACACGGGGTCGGCGGCGATCGACGCGGTGGCGGGCCGCGCCGATATCGACATCTTCATGCTGCACCCGGCGGGCCGCGTCACCGATATCCAGCGGCGACAGATGACCACCGTGCTGGCCCCCAATGTCCACAACATCGCGATCGAGGGCAATTTCGACGACGCACAGGCGCTGGTGAAGGCGATGTTCAACGATCGCGCCTTTGCCGATCGCCATACGCTGTCGGCGGTCAACTCGATCAACTGGGCGCGGTTGATGGCGCAGGTCGTCTATTATTTCTACGCCGCCGTCCGGCTGGGCGCGCCCGGTCGCAAGGTCGCCTTCTCGGTCCCGACCGGCAATTTCGGCGACGTGTTCGCGGGCTATGTCGCGGCGCGCATGGGCCTGCCCGTCGCGCGGCTGATCGTCGCCACCAACGTCAACGACATCCTCCACCGCGCGCTGTCCTCGGGCGATTATTCCAAGGGGCAGGTCCAGGCGACCGCCACGCCGTCGATGGACATCCAGGTCAGCTCCAATTTCGAGCGGCTGCTGTTCGACGCCAATGGCCGCGACGGCGTGGCGCTGGCGGCGCAGATGAAGGGCTTCGAAGCCTCGGGCGCGATGCGGCTGACCAATGCGCAGAGCCAGGCGATCGCGCCGCTCTTCACCAGCACGCGCGTCGATGCCGATGACATGAGCCGCGCGATGCGCCGGGCCTGTGACGAAACGGGCCAGGTGCTCGATCCGCACACCGCCATCGCGCTGTCGGCGGCACGCGCCAGCGACCTTGACGTGCCCGTGGTGACGCTGGCCACCGCGCATCCGGCCAAGTTCACCGACGCCGTCGAGCGCGCGACCGGTGTGCGCCCGCCTTTGCCGCGTCGCGTCGGCGACCTGTTCGAGCGCGCGGAGCGCTATACGACGCTGCCCGCCACCTTTGAGGCGGTTACGGCCTATATCGACGGGCATGGTTTGCGCTAACGGGGGCGCATGACACTCTTGACGATGATCGGTGAGCCCTGGGCGGATTACGGGCTCGTGGACTCCGGCCATGGCCGCAAGCTGGAACGCTATGGCCGGTTCCGCTTCATCCGCCCCGAGCCGCAGGCCATGTGGGCCCCGGCCAGCGACGACTGGCGCGCGGCGGCCGAATTCGTCCCCGGTTCGGACGAGGATGGCGGCGGCCGCTGGAATTTCGCCGAGCCGGTGCCGCGCGACGGGTGGCCGCTCAAGTGGAACGAGGTGCGCTTCACCGCTCAGACCACGCCCTTCCGCCATCTGGGCTTCTTCCCCGACATGGCGCCGGTGTGGAGCTGGATGCGCGAACAGGTCGATGGCCTGGCCGAGCCCGAATGCATGAACCTGTTCGGCTATACCGGCGTCGGCACGCTGGCGATGGCCAGTGCGGGGGTCAGGATGGTCCATGTCGACGCCTCCAAGAAATCGGTCGAGGCGGCGCGCGGCAATGCGATGCTGTCGGGGCTGGGCGATGCGCCGGTGCGCTGGATCATCGACGACGCCGCCAAGTTCGTCGCGCGCGAGGGGCGACGCGGGCGACGCTATGACGGCATCCTGCTCGACCCGCCCAAATATGGCCGCGGCCCCGAGGGCGAGGTGTGGCGGCTGGAGGAAGACCTGCCTGGCCTGATCGCCGATTGCCGCAAGCTGCTCGACACGGAATCGCGCTTCCTGTTCCTGACCGTCTATGCGGTGCGCATGTCGGCGCTGGCCATCGGCGAGATGCTGCGCCAGGCGATGGCCGGCCTGCCCGGCAAGGTGGAGTGTGGCGAACTGGGCGTGCGCGAGGAAGCGCGCGGACTGGTCCTGCCCACCGCCATCTGGGCGCGGTGGAGCCGCTAAGGGCGCACCACACCCCCGCCGCTCAGGCCGGACGGGGGTCCGGGATACGGAGTTCGATCAGCGCGACCTCATAGGCGGCCACCGCACCGGCCGCCTCGAACCACCTCGCGATCCGGCGCATCGCACCCTGCGGAATCGGCCGATGCCCCTCACGCGGCGTCCCCGCCCCGATCGCCCGCAACGCGCGCATGAAGTCCGCCGCCGAGCCATGCCGCTGTTCGAAACGTCGCAGGGTGACGTCCAGTCCCGGCAGCGCCATCGCCGCCAGCGCCTCGGTCGATGGATAGGCCGGGCTTCCCGCCGCATATCCCTCCGCCCGGTGGGCGTCATGCCACGCCGCGAACGTTCCCTGTGCCAATGTCGTCACCAGCATCCGCCCGCCGGGCCGCACCAGCGCCGCCAGCCGCTCGAGCCCGGCCTCCAGGTCGGTGAACCACTGGACCGCCAGGCTGCTGACGATCAGGTCGAAGCCCGCCTCGCCCGGCAGGTCGGGCCGCTCCCCGTCCATCACCCGCCCGCGCAGCCCCGGCATCCGCGCCAGTCCGCGCGCCAGCATTCCGGGCGCGATATCGGTCATCAGCCAGTCGGGGCGATCGAGCCGGGGCCACGCCTCCTGCGTCAGAAAGCCGGTGCCGCAACCGACCTCCAGCACGCGCGCGCCCGGCGGCGCGACCGCGACAATGCGCGCGGCCAGCCATTGGGCGACCTGTCGCTGCACCACCGCATGGCCGTCATAGGCCGCCGCCGCGTCGAAGGCGCGCGCGACCCGCGCGGTGGACGTTATCGGCTCGCACATGATTCAGTCCCGCACCGATCGGATCGCCGCCGCCGCCAGCCAGGGCGCACCCACGACCAGCAGCAGCGACGTGGCGGCGAGCAGCTTTACCCCGCCGGTGCCGCCATCGCCTGCACCAAAGATCAGCAGCGGCAGCGCCAGCGGCAGGAGCAGCAGCCCCGACACCGCGCCCGCGCCGCGCAGTCCGGCGGTCAGCGCCCCCGTCGCCACCGCCAGCGCGGCCAGCCCCGGCGTGCCGAGCAGCAGCCCCGTCTCGACCCGGACCAGCACGTCGCCATCCAGCCCGAACAGCCCCGCCGCGACCAATGCGGTCGCCAGCAGGGGCGGCGCGAAGGCCAGCCAATGCGCGACGATCCGCAGCAGCAGCACCAGCGGCAGGGACAGTCCGCGCACCACGACCTGATCGAACCAGCCCGATTCGCAATCGGGCGCCACCAGCCGGTCGACGGGCAGCAACGCCGCCAGCAACGCCGCGACCCAGATCGCCCCGCCGCCGATCCGCGTCAGCATCGCGCGGTCAGGCCCGATGGCGAAGGGGAAGAGGACCACCGCCAACAGGAAGAAGCCGCAGACCAGCGCGGCCCCGCCCCCCGCATAGCCGCGCCGCACATCGCGCGCGATCAGCACCCAGGCCACGCTCATGCCGGCACCCGGTCCTCGAGCGCGATGGTCCGCGCCGCGTCGATGGCAAGGGGCTGGTGCGTGGCCAGCAGCACCGCGCCCCCTTCGGCCCGGTGCGCCACGATCACCCGCGCCAGCATCGCCAGACCGGCAGTGTCGAGGCCGTTGCCCGGCTCATCGAGCAGCCAGAGCGTCGCGCCCGACGCCAGCACCCGCGCCAGCGCCGCCCGACGCCGCTGCCCCGTCGACAACAGCCGGACCGGAATGGCGGCCAGCGCCGCCAGTCCCACCGTCTCCAGCGCCGCCGCCACGCGCAGGCGCGGCGCGGCGCGCGCATCGAGCCGTGCCCAGAAGACCAGCGCCTCGGCCAGCGGCTGTTCGGCATCGAGCGCCAGATCCTCGGTCAGCAGCGCGACCGGGCCGGCCCGCGTCACCCCCCCTTCGAACGGCGCAATCAGCCCGGCGGCGAGGCGCAGCAGGCTGGACTTGCCGATCCCGTTGGGGCCGGTGACGATCGCCGCGCCGCCCGCCTCCAGTTCCAGCGACAATCCGGCGAACAACAGCCGCCCGCCGCGCGCGCAGGCGACGTCGGAGAGCGACAGGATCACGCGGCGGAGTCGTCCGCAGATTCGTCCATCGCCTCTTCCAGTGCATGCATGTCGTCATCCGACAGGCCGAAATGATGGCCGATCTCATGGATCATCACATGCGTGACCAGATCGTCGAGCCGCTCGCCGCCCTCGACCCATTCGTCCAGGATGGCGCGGCGATACAGATGGATGCGGTCGGGCAGCCCGCCCGAATCCATGCTGCTCTTCTCGCCCATCGGACGGCCATGATACAGGCCGGTCAGGTCGAGCGGATGCTCAATGCCCAGCGCCGCCAGCGTCTCGTCATCGGCGAATTCCTCGACGATCAGGACGACATCGCCCAGATGCGCGCGGAATGCGGACGGCAGGCGCGCCATCGCGTCCCGCGCGATCGCTTCGATCGTCCCGGCGTCCGGCGCTTCACCGATCGCGACTTGCCCGCTCATGCATGTCGTCATACCGCTGTGACACGCAAAAGAACAAGAGATGCAAGGGGACGGCAATGGTGGAGCGGCTGAACGATCTGGACCGGGACGAGGCGCTGGACGGCTTGCCCGACTGGGACTGGGACGAAGGTCGCGACGCGATCAGCCGCCGGTTCGTCTTCGCCGACTTCAACGAGGCGTTCGGCTTCATGACGCGCGTGGCGCTGCTGGCCGAGAAGGCGGACCATCATCCCGAATGGTCGAATGTGTGGAACCGTGTGGACATCGTGCTGACCACGCATGACGCGGGCGGCCTGTCGGCGCGCGACATCGACTTGGCCGAGGCGATCGACGCGCTGGTCGGCTGAACGCCCGGTCCTCCCCAAGCCCGCTTGGGGAGGACGCCGTGGCCGTTACGCCACGGTCTGTTCGATCGCCCCGAAGATCGCGTGGTGCCGGTCGTCCTCCATCCA
This sequence comes from Facivitalis istanbulensis, assembly GCF_040560405.1. NCBI lineage: Bacteria > Pseudomonadati > Pseudomonadota > Alphaproteobacteria > Sphingomonadales > Sphingomonadaceae > Facivitalis > Facivitalis istanbulensis. The sequence continues at coordinate 70,799 of NZ_JAVSCQ010000007.1, read as the reverse complement.
GATGCGGACCGTGTCGCCCTTCTTCAGGAACGGCGTGACCGGCGCCCCGCCCCGGATGGTCTCGATCATCCGCACCTCGGCGATGCAGCTATAGCCGACGCCACCCTCGGCGACCGGCTTGCCCGGACCGCCATCGGTATCGCGGTTGGACACGGTGCCCGATCCGATGATCGTCCCCGCGCCAAGCGCGCGGGTCTTCGCCGCATGGGCGACCAGCGTCCCGAAATCGAAGGTCATGTCCTCGCCCGCATCGGCGCGGCCAAAGGGCTGTCCGTTCAGGTCGACCTTCAGCACCCGGCGCAGCTTGCCGTCCTGCCACCAGTCGCCCAGCGACCCGGGCGTGGCGAAGACCGGCGAAAAGGCCGAGGCGGGCTTGGACTGGAAGAAGCCGAAGCCCTTGGCCAGTTCCCCGGAGATCAGGCCGCGCAGCGACACGTCGTTGGTCAGGCCGACCAGTCGGATCGCCGCCAGCGCCTCCGCCCGGCTCGCGCCCATCGGCACATCGCCGGTCACGACCACCACCTCGCCCTCCAGGTCGCAGCCCCAGCTTTCATCGGCCAGCGGAATCGGATCGCGCGGGGCCAGGAACCCGTCCGACCCTCCCTGGTACATCAACGGGTCATGCCAGAAGCTCTCCGGCAATTCCGCGCCGCGCGCCTGCCGCACCAGCGCCACGTGATTCACATAGGCCGATCCGTCCGCCCACTGATAGGCCCGCGGCAGGGGCGAGGCAGCGTCATGTTCGTGGAAACGCGCGCGCGGGATCGCTTCATGGTCGAGGTCGATCGCCAGGCTGGCCAGCGCGGGGGCGGTCCGGTCCCAGTCGTCGAGCGCAGCCTGGAGCGTCGGCGCGATATGCCCCGCATCGGCATACCAGGCCAGGTCGCTCGACACGACCACCAGCTTGCCGTCGCGACCATCTTTGAGACTGGCGAGTTTCATGGGGGGACTCCTCTTCGCTATTTGGTATCAGATGTAACCATCTCGCGCCGGTTGTCACGCCCGGTCTCGTGCGATCCTGCCCGAAACTTGACTTTTGACAAGACAAGGCGCACATGGCGCAGGTCGAGGCGTCCACTCGCAGCGTGAACGGACCTTCCGGTCCCGGCTCCGCCCCGACCCTGTCTTCAGGCTTCCCTTGTCACGCGGGGTGTCATCAACCCCGGCGCCGCCTCTCGCGGCCCTTCCGTGACTCGCGCGCCATGTCAGAAAGCAATTCCATGTCCTTTTCCGAACTCGGCCTGGCCGAGCCGCTCGTCCGCGCGCTCGAAGCCAAGGGCTATGCCGAACCCACCCCGATCCAGCGCGACTCGATCCCGACGCTGCTCGAAGGCCGCGACCTGCTGGGTATCGCGCAGACCGGCACCGGCAAGACCGCGGCGTTCGTCCTCCCCTCGATCCAGCGGCTGGTCGACGCGAACAAGCGCGTCCTGCCGACCCATTGCCGGATGCTGGTGCTGGCCCCGACCCGCGAACTGGCCAGCCAGATCGCCGAGAATGCGCGCGGCTATGCCAAATTTTCCAAGCTTTCGGTCGCGACCGTCTTTGGCGGGACCAGCATCAACAAGAACCGGCAGGACCTGTCGCGCGGCGTCGACATCCTCGTCGCCACACCGGGCCGCCTGATCGATCTGGTCGAGCAGGGTTTCCTGAACCTGTCGATGATCGAGATCCTGGTGCTGGACGAGGCGGACCAGATGCTCGACCTGGGCTTCATCCATGCGCTGCGCCGGATCGTGAAGATGCTGCCGCGCAAGCGCCAGACCCTGTTCTTCTCGGCCACCATGCCCGCCGCGATCCGCGATCTGGCCGACAAGTTCCTCGACAATCCGGCGACCGTCACCGTGACTCCGGTGGCGACCACCGCCGAGCGCGTCGACCAGTCGGTGACCTTCGTGACTCAGGCGGAGAAGCAGGCACTGCTGACCATCCTGCTCGCCGATCCCGCGATCGAGCTGGCGCTGGTCTTCACCCGCACCAAGCATGGCGCGGACCGCGTCGTGAAGCTGCTGGCGGGCAACGGCATCGGTGCCAACGCGATCCATGGCAACAAGAGCCAGGGCCAGCGCGAGCGGGCGCTGGGCGAGTTCCGCTCGGGCCAGACCCGCGTGCTGGTGGCGACCGACATCGCCGCGCGCGGCATCGACATTCCGGGCGTCAGCCATGTGTTCAACTTCGAGCTGCCCAATGTCGCCGAGCAATATGTCCATCGCATCGGCCGCACCGCGCGCGCGGGCCGCTCCGGTCTCGCCATCGCCTTCTGTGCCGAGGATGAACGTCCCTATCTCAGGGACATCGAGAAGCTGACGCGGCAGAAGATCCAGGTTGTGCCGCTGCCCGCCGACTTCGTGAAGCGCGCCGAGACGATCAAGGCGCAGCGGGTGAAGGCGATCGGCGCGGACCCCGCGCCGCGCGTCGACCGTCCGCGCGATCCGGCGCGGCCGCGCGCGACCCATCATCCGCGTGCAACCGATGCCCGCGCGCCGCAGGGCCGCCAGCCCCGTCGCCGGAGCGGCGGCGGCGGGCGCGGCCGCGGCGGCCAGGGTCGTCCCGGTGGCGGCGGCGCGGGTCGCGGCGCACAGGGCTGATCCTCGAAAGGCCGTCCCTCGCAAAAGCGTCGGGCGGCCTTTCCATGCCTGAACCCCAACCCGCTCCCGATGCGTTGAGCGCGTAACGATCCACAGGTCAGGAGTGGTTGCCATGGACATCTCCCACACCCCCGCCGCCGAACGCATCGCCCGCGTGCTGTGCGGGCAACGAGTGAGCGCCAATGCGGGCGGCGATTCCGAGTCCGCCGCCAAGCTGGTCGATGCGCATTGGCGCGACCATATGTCCGATGCGCTGGCGGTCCTGCGCACCTTGCGCGAACCCGATCAGGCGATGGCACGGGCGGGCGATCCCGCCATCTGGGAGAAGATGGTGCTGGTCGCGGTCGAGGCCGCCAAGCCGCCCAAGGTCACGCTGTAGCCCGGCCCTCCCCCCGATGCGGGGAGGGAAGATCAGACCGTCACCTGCTCGCCGAGTTCCAGCACCTTGCCCGGCGGAATGCGCAGGAAATCGGTCGGGTCGCTGGCGTTGCGCTGCAGGAACATGAACAGCCGATCCTGCCAGAGCGGCATGCCCTTGTCCGCCTCGGGCTTCAGCGTGTTGCGACCGATGAAGAAGCTGGTCTTCATCGGGTCCAGCCCCGAACTGTTGGTCTCGATGCCCAGATCGCGGCTCAGGTCGCGCGGCACATCGGGCGTTTCCATGAAACCATAGGTCAGCACGACCGTGGCGAAATTCTCGTCCAGACGCTCCACCTTGGCCCGGCATTCGGGCAGCACCACCGGGCGATCGGCGGTGCGGATCGTGACGATCAGATTCTGCGCGTGCAGCACCTTGTTGTGCTTCAGATTGTGGAGCAACGCACCGGGGGCGGAGGCGGGGTTCGCGGTCAGGAACACGGCCGTGCCAGGCACCCGTTCGGGCGGACGCCTGGCGAGCGCGGCGGCCAGATCGGCGAGCGGGATCGCCTGCCGCTTCTCAAAGGCCGACACGATGCCGCGTCCCCGAACCCAGGTGTAGATGAGCAGCCCGACCCCTGCCCCGACCAGCAGCGGCACCCAGCCCCCCTCCACGACCCGCAGGATATTGGCCCCGAAGAATACAAGGTCCAGCGCGAGGAACGGCAGGATCGCCGACAGCGCCAGCGCGCGCGACCAGCCCCAGCGATGGCGCACGACCAGATAGGCCAGGCACGTCGTGACCACCATCGTGCCGGTCACCGCGATGCCATAGGCCGCCGCCATCGCCGAGGAGGTCTTGAACTGGATCACCAGCACCAGCACCCCGAACAGCAGCAGCCAGTTGATTGCGGGCAGATAGATCTGCCCCTGAAAATCGGCCGAGGTCTGGCGCACGCGCAGGCGTGGCAGGAAGCCGAGCTGGATCGCCTGCTGGGTCAGCGAAAACGCGCCGGTGATCACCGCCTGTGCCGCGATCACGGTCGCGAGCCCCGCGAGCACGATCAACGCCGGGCGCAGCGACTCGGGCGCCATCAGGAAGAACCAGTCCTGGTTGGTGAAAGGCTGGCCCGCTCTGGCCGCCGCCTCCAGCGAGGACAGCGCGAACGCGCCCTGCCCCAGATAGTTGAGCGCCAGCGCGGGCAGGACCAGCGAGAACCAGCCGATCCGGATCGGCAGCCGCCCGAAATGCCCCATATCGGCGGTCAGCGCCTCCGCCCCCGTCACGGTCAGGAACACCGCGCCCAGCACGAACAGCCCGACCACGCCGTGGTTCGCCAGGAAATGGAGACCATAGCTGGGCAGGATCACCCGCACGATCGAGGGTTCATCGGCGATGTGCCAGATGCCCAGCCCGCCGATGACCAGGAACCACAGGATACAGATCGGGCCGAACAGCCGCGACACCTGCGCCGTGCCGCGCGACTGGAGCAGGAACAGCGCGATCAGGATGACGATGGTGCAGAGCCGGATCGTGCCTTCGTCAAAGACCGTCGAGGCCGAGGGAATGGTGCGCAGCCCCTCCATCGCCGACAGCACCGACAGGGCGGGCGTGATGATCGCATCGCCATAGAAGAGCGACGCCCCCGCCGCGCCCAGGATCAGCGCCAGCTTCGAGCGAATCCCCATCGACCGGCGGGCCAGCGCGGCCAGTGCCAGCACCCCGCCCTCGCCCTGATTGTCGGCGCGCATCAGGAAGGAGACATATTTGACCGAGACCACCAGGAAGAGCGTCCACAGCGCCAGGCTCAGCACGCCCAGAATCTCGCTCGGGTCGATGCCGTCCGCCGCCGACTGGGCGAGGGCCTCGCGAAAGGCGTAGAGCGGGCTGGTCCCGATATCGCCGAACACGACACCGATCGCACCGATGGTCAGTGCGGCCAGCGCCGGATGGCGGTGCCCGGCCCGATCGTCACCCATTTCCGAAGCATTGATCTGGCCCGTGATGTCGGTCGCTTTCGCCGTCATACCCGTGCGAACCCCCTGTGCCGAAAAGGACGGCGCGCTTTACGCTTCTCCGTCCGGGAAGCAAGGGCTTTCCCCGCCCCGCTGCAAACGCTTGATATTGCAGAGCGTCAAGCGCATGAGCGGACAATGGTTCCCTTTTCGTTCGGTGGTCGCGACTTGACGGCGCTGGCCGAGGGCGCGCTGTTCTGGCCCGCCCGGGGTGCGTTGCTGGTCGCCGACCTGCATCTGGAAAAGGCCAGCTGGTATGCCGGCGGCGGGCAGATGCTGCCCCCCTATGACTCGCTCGCCACGCTGACCGAGTTGACGGAGTTGGTGGCGCGGACCAGCGCGCGGGAGGTCTGGTGCCTGGGCGACAGCTTTCACGATGCCGACGGATGCGACCGGCTTGCGCCACAGGCGCGCGCGCTGTTGCTGGCGCTGACCGGATCGACCCGCTGGACCTGGATTACGGGCAATCACGATCCCGTGCTGCGCGATCGCTGCGGCGGGACGGTGGTAGAGGAAGCCGACGTCGATGGCCTGATCCTGCGCCACGAGGCCGATCCGCGGGAGTCGCGCCCCGAATTGTCGGGCCATTTCCATCCCAAATTGCGGCTGCGCGTCCGGGGCAAGCTGGTCGCCCGGCGCTGTTTCGTGGCGACCGCCGACAAGTTGATCCTGCCCGCGTTCGGGGCGCTGACCGGTGGGCTGGACGTCGATCATCCCGCGCTGGTCCGGGCCGTGGGCCGCCCGGCCGAAGCATTGGTGCCGATGCGCGACCGGATGCTGCGCTTCCCCGTCGCCGCCTGAACCCGGCGGAGAATGACGTCCTTTACCGGGCGTCCCACCGCGCGTCGATCGCCAGCGCGTCGACCAGCGAGTCGCGAATGCTGCGCAACATGGTCAGCGGATCGTCCTTCGCGCGCGCCTCGGTCGCCAGCAATTGCTGCACGCCGCGCACGGTATAGCCCTGCTGGTTGAGCAGCGCGTCGATCCGGCGGATCAGCGACAGATCGGCCGGACGATAATAGCGGCGATTGCCCGCCCGCTGTACCGGGCGAAGCTGGGGGAACCGGCCTTCCCAGTAGCGCAGGACATGCTGCGCCACCCCGGTCTCGCGCGAGGTTTCGCCGATGGTGCGCAGCGCATCATCGGCCTTGCCGCCATCGGCGGGACGCTCGGGCCTATCCCGCCGCGACAATGCGATCGCGCATCATCTGGCTGGCGCGGAAGGTCAGGACGCGGCGCGGCGCAATCGGCACCTCCACCCCGGTCTTGGGATTGCGGCCGATCCGCTCCCCCTTGTCACGCAGCACAAAGGTACCGAAACCCGAAATCTTGACATTCTCCCCCCGCGAGAGCGCGTCACACATTTCGGTCAGAATCTGCTCGACCACTTGCGTGGAATCGGCCCGCGAAAGGCCCACTTCCTGATGCAATGATTCCGCAAGGTCGGCGCGGGTCAACGTACCTGGATTCGTCATAGCCATCCCCCAATGGTTGCCGGTTTCAGCGCCTATCATAGGCAACATTCGGATCGAAAGGGATTTATCCCCGTGATCCGCGTTCCTTCATCGCAAGCGAACGATCAGAAGCGAATGACCGCGGCACCCCAGGTGAAGCCGCCGCCCATCGCTTCCAAAACGATCAAATCACCCTGCTGGATTCGCCCGTCGCGCACCGCCGTATCGAGCGCCAGCGGCACCGACGCGGCCGAGGTATTGGCGTGCTGGTCGACCGTCACCACGACCTTTCCGGCCGGGAGGTTCAGCTTGCGCGCGGTCGCGTCCAGGATCCGCGCATTGGCCTGGTGCGGCACGACCCAGTCGATATCGGCGGTGGTCAACCCCGCGGCGCCCAGCGCTTCGTCCATCACCTGCGCCAGATTGACGACGGCATGGCGGAACACCTCGCGCCCCTTCATCCGCAGCTTGCCGACGGTGCCCGTGGTCGAAGGGCCGCCATCGACATAAAGCAGGCTGTTGTGGCGGCCATCGGCATGGAGCCGGGTCGCCAGGATGCCGCGATCCCCATGATCGGCGCTCTCGCGCGCCTCCAGCACGATCGCGCCCGCCCCGTCGCCGAACAGGACGCAGGTGGTGCGGTCTTCCCAATCGACGATGCGGCTGAAGGTTTCGGCGCCGATCACCAGCGCGCGTTGCTGCACCCCGCTGCGCAGCATGGCATCGGCGACCTGCACGGCATAGAGAAAGCCCGAGCACACTGCGGCCACGTCGAACGCGACGCAATCGGCAATGCCCAGCATCGCCTGCACCTTGGTCGCGGTGGCGGGAAAGGTCTGGTCCGGCGTCGCGGTCGCCAGCACGATCAGGTCGATATCCTGCGCCGACAGCCCGGCGGCGGCGATCGCGGCCCTGGCGGCCTCGGCAGCCAGCGTCGCGGTGGTTTCCTCCGGCCCCGCGATATGCCGGAACCGGATGCCGGTGCGCTCGACGATCCAGGCGTCCGAGGTGTCCACCTTCTCCGCCAGCTCGTCGTTCGACACCCGCCGGGTTGGAAGCGCCGAGCCCGTACCGGTGACGATCGATCGAATCATGCCGCTGCCTCGAAGTTCAGGAGATCCTCGGCGATACGCCGGGTCAGGTCGGCGCGCACCATCTTGGCCGCGTTGCCGATCGCGGTGGCGACGCCCAGTTCATTGGCGCTGCCATGGCTCTTCACCACCAGGCCGTTCAGGCCCAGAAAGACCGCACCGTTGTGATTGTTGGGGTCGAGATGGTCGCGCAACAATTCGGTCGCGGGGCGCGAAATCAGGAAACCGATCTTCGACCGGGTCGAGGAGCGGAAGGCGCGCTTCAGCAGGTCGCCGACGAAACGCGCGGTCCCCTCGGCGGTCTTGAGCGCGATATTGCCTGCAAAGCCGTCGCACACGATCACGTCGACTTCACCGCGCGCAAGCTGGTTGCCCTCGATGAAGCCGGTAAAGTTGAGCGGCAAATGGCCCTGCCCGCGCAGGACCGCGGCGGCATCGCGAATCTCGTCGGTGCCCTTCTGATCCTCGGACCCGATGTTCAGCAGCGCGACGCGCGGATTGTCCAGCTCAAGCAGCGTGCGGGCATAGGCCGCGCCCATCACCGCGAACTGGACGAGATTGCGCGCGTCGCACTCGGTATTGGCGCCGAGGTCGAGCATGACCACGTCATTATCGCCCAGCGTCGGCAGCGGCGCGGCGAGCGCCGGCCGGTCGATACCCGGCAGCGTGCGCAGGCTGAGCTTGGCCATGGCCATCAGCGCGCCGGTATTGCCCGACGACACGGCGGCGGCGGCGCGCCCCTGCTTCACCAGATCGATGGCGATGCCCATCGAAGTCGTGCGTGCACGCCGAATCGCCTGGCTCGGCCTTTCGCTCGAGCCGACGATTTCGGGGGCGTGGACGATCTCGGACGCGGCCGACAGATTGGGATGGGATTTCAGCCCTTCCGCAATCTGCACCTCATCCCCGACCAGCAGGAAGCGCATGCCGTCGAAGCGGCGCCGCGCCCTGGCGACGCCGGCGAGCATCACGGCCAGCCCGTCGTCGCCGCCCATCGCATCGACGGCGATCCAGGCGTTATCGGCCATGCGTGTCCTCTGACGGTCGTTCGTTACGGAAAGAGGGGTCAGCCCTCGACCGAAACGACTTCACGGCCGTTATAATGGCCGCATGCGGTGCACAGATTGTGCGGACGCTTCAGCTCGCCGCAGTTCGGGCATTCCTGGAACGCCTCGATCGACAGCGAGTCGTGGCCACGGCGCATGCCGCGCTTGGAGGGCGAAGTCTTTCTCTTGGGGACGGCCATTGCGGCACCTTATCAATTCGAACAATGGGTGGATACGCCACGGTCAGCACCCATTGCGCGCCCGGATCGATGACCCGGCCGCGTGAGCACCCAGCCGGACGCATCGCGAAGCCCCGCGCCTATAGCGAGTTTTGCCGAGGTTGCAAGCTTTGGCGGGGAATGGCACTCCCGACCATCATCCCGCCACCGGAGAATCCGCCGCTTATGGTCCTGCCCGTCACTCTCAGCATCGCCGCGGCGGCGGCACTGGTCAATTTATGGCTCGCCCTGCGAATCGTCGTCGGGCGGGTGCGCGGCAAGATCCTGATCGGCGATGGCGGCGATTCGCGACTCGCGACCGGCATGCGCGCGCAGGCCAATTTCGTCGAATATGCGCCCTTCGTCCTGATCCTGATGGCGTTGATCGAGCTGGCCGGGGGATCGCCCTTCTGGCTGTGGATTCTCGGCGGCGCGTTCATCGTCGCGCGAATCGGCCATGGCTGGGGCATGATGCGCCCCGTTCCCAATATCGGCCGCGCCGGAGGTGCTCTGGGAACCTGGGCGATCCTGGCCCTGCTGGCGGGATGGGCCATCGGCATCGTTTACACGACCAGCACGGCCCCGGTGAGCGGCATCACTGTTTACAAGGTTGAGCAGCGATGACTCGTTTTCCCCTGATCGCCCTGCCCGCGATCGCCCTGTCCGCCGTTGCGCTATCCGCCGCCGCGCCCGATCCGATCTCGCCCGCGCGGCTGTCGGCGGATGTGAAGACGCTGGCCTCCGACGCGTTCGAGGGCCGCGCGCCCGGTACGCCCGGCGAGGCGAAGACGGTCGACTGGCTGGTCGCGCAGTTCAAGGCGATGGGGCTGCAACCCGGCGGCCCGGACGGGCAATGGACGCAGGCCGTCCCGTTGATCCGCACCCGGATCGGACAGGGGACGATTCGCGCCGGGGCGATGCCGCTGGTGCAGGGGCAGGACATCTATGTCTCGACCGTCCGCCCGGTCGACCGCGTGGCGATCCAGGACGCCCCGATGGTCTTCGTCGGCTATGGCGTCGATGCCCCCGAGCGCGGCTGGGACGATTTCAAGGGCGTCGACCTGAAGGGCAAGGTCGCGGTCTTCCTGGTCAATGACCCCGATTTCGAGGCGGTAGCGGGCGACGATGCCAAGGGCAGGTTCGGCGACCGGCGCATGACCTATTATGGCCGCTGGACCTATAAGTTCGAGGAAGCCGCGCGACAGGGCGCGATCGCCGCGCTGATCGTCCATGACACGCCCGGCGCGGGCTATGGCTGGGCGACGGTGACGGCCCCGGCGGGCGAGAATTACGACATCGTGCGCGCCGACCCCAGTTCGCGCGTCGGGTTGCAGGGCTGGCTGTCAGGCGAGGCTGCGGCGAAGCTGTTCGCCACGGCCGGGCTGAACCTCGCCGAACAGCGCAAGGCCGCGCGCCGCGCCGATTTCAGTCCCGTCGAACTGAAGGGCCCACGCTTTTCGGCCGATCTGCCCGTCACCACGGTGCGCGCCGAAAGCCGCAACGTGCTGGCCAGGCTGCCGGGCAAGACGCGCCCCGACGAGGTCGTGATGTTCGGCGCGCATTGGGACGCCTATGGCAAGGGCGCGCCCGATGCGCAGGGGCGGACCATCCGGCCGGGCGCGAATGACGACGGCCTGGGCGTGGCGGGCGTGCTGGAGCTGGCGCGTGCGTTCAAGGCCGCTCCGCGTACCGATCGCAGCCTGGTCTTCGCGCTATGGACCGGCGAGGAGCGCGGGCTGCTGGGATCGGAAACCTATGCCGAAAAGCCGGTCTATCCGCTCGCCAGGACGGTCGCGAACCTGACGCTCGACATTCTCCAGACGGCGGGCCCGGCGAAGGACGTGATGCTGGTCGGCGACGGGCAGAATGATCTGGAGGATCGGCTGCGCACCGCCGCCGCCGCGCAAGGACGGGTGGTGACGCCCGAGGCCCTGCCCGAACGCGGGCTGTTCTACCGCGCGGACCATTTCTCGGTCGCGCGGCGCGGCGTGCCGACGTTGCTCCTGATGGCGATCAGCGGCGCGCCCGATCTGGTCGCGGGCGGGCGCCCGGCGGGGCAGCAATGGCTCGACGGCTATATGCGCTGCTACCACCAGACCTGCGACGCGTGGGACGCGAAATGGGATCTGCGCGGCGCGGCAGCCGATGTCGGGTTGTTCTATCGCATGGGGCGCGACCTGGCCGACGGGCACGATTGGCCCGAATGGCGGGACGGCTCCGAGTTCAAGGCGATTCGGGCAGAGACGGCGCGCGCGCGACGGTGAGGCAAGCTCCGCGCGCGCCGTCTCACCACCCCTGGCCGCGCGCCAGCACCCGGTCCGCCACGAACGCATTGCTCTGCCGCTCATGTCCGAAGGTGCTGGGCTGGCCATGTCCGGGAATGAACGCGGTCTCATTCCCCAGCGGCCACAGTTTGTCGACGATCGAGCGGATCAGCTGGTCGTGATCGCCACCGGGCAGGTCCGAACGCCCGATCGAGCCCTGGAACAGCACGTCGCCGACCAGCGCGAAACGCGAAGGCGCGTGATGGAAGATCACATGGCCGCGCGTGTGCCCCGGCGTTTCGTACACATCGAGCGTCAGGTCGCCGATCGTCACGCGGTCCCCCTCGGACAGCCAGCGCGTCGGCTCCAGCACCTGCGCGGGGATGCCATAGGCCTGTCCGTCCTCGTCCAGCCGCGCGAGCCAGAACCGGTCCTCTTCCTGCGGCCCTTCCACCGGCACGCCCAGCGCATCCGACAGCGCCTTCGCCCCGCCCGCATGGTCGATATGGCCGTGCGTCAGCAGGATCTTCTCCACCGTCACCCCGGTCTTGGCGATGGCGTCATGGATGCGCGGCAGGTCGCCGCCGGGATCGACCACCGCCGCCTTCATCGTCGCGGTGCACCAGACGATCGAGCAATTCTGCTGAAGCGGGGTGACGGGGACGATCGCGGCGCGCAGTGGTGGGCTTTGCGGCGGAGCCTGGTGAGGATCGGTCATGCTCCAGGAGATAGGGGCTGGGACAGGAACGGCCAATCGATACTTGCAAGCGCGGGGCCGCCCCGTGCATGGATCGTCGTTCATGATGCGCCCCGACGCCCCTTTCGTCCTGCTCGACGACGCCCGTGACGGGGGCGCGGCGGCGCGCCTCTACACCGCGCCGGTCGGGATCGTGACCGCGCATCACCCGGACGCGGTCGCGCCCGCGCTGGACCGGCTTCGCCGCGCGCGGCTCGACGGGCTCCATGCCGCCGGGACCATCGCCTATGAGGCCGGGGCCGCGTTCGAACCGGGCGTGCCTTTTCCCGCCACCGCCGGACCGCTGCTGTGGTTCGGTCTGTTCGCCGGCTATCGCACGATCACGGTCGAGGACATGCTGCCCGATCCGGCGGGTGCATGGATCGGCGACCTGGCGCCCGAACTGACCGAGGAGCGCCATGCCGCGCAATTCGCGGCGGTCCAGGCGCTGATCCATGCGGGCGATCTCTATCAGGTCAATCTGTCCTTCCGCGCGACCGCGCCGGTCGCGGGCGATCCGCTGGCGCTCTATGCCGGGCTGCGCGCCCGGTCGCGCGCGGGCTGGGGCGCTGTGGTGGCGACGGGTTCGGACATGATCCTGTCGCTGTCGCCCGAGATGTTCTTCGCGCTGGACGATGGCCGCCTGACCGCCAGACCGATGAAGGGGACCGCGCGCCGACGGCCCGAGCCAGAGGCGGATGCGCGGGCGGCGCGGGCGTTGCGCGACGACCCCAAGCAGCGCGCCGAAAACCTGATGATCGTCGACCTGATGCGCAACGACCTGTCGCGCGTCGCCCGGCCAGGCAGCGTGGCGGTGCCCGATCTGTTCGCGGTCGAACCCTATCCCACGGTGCACCAGATGGTCTCGACCGTCACCGCCGACCTGGCCGAGCGGCGCGATGCCATCGACGTGCTGGCCGCGCTGTTTCCCTGCGGGTCGATCACCGGCGCGCCCAAGATCCGCGCGATGCAGGCGATCGCCGCGATCGAGGACTCCCCGCGCGGTCTCTATACCGGCGCGATCGGACGGCTCGATGCGAATGGCGACGCGATGTTCAACGTCGCGATCCGCACCCTGACCTGGCCCGATGGAGAGGGGCACGCGACGCTGGGCCTGGGCTCGGGCATCGTCGCCGACTCGGTGGCGGCGGACGAATGGGACGAATGCCTGGCCAAGGGGGCGTTCCTGGCCGGCGGGCGCGGCGAGTTCGACCTGATCGAGACGATGGCTTTCGATCCCGTCGAGGGCATCCAGCATCTGGAGGCCCATCTGGCGCGGATGAAGGCGAGCGCCGCCGCGCTGGACTTCACCTTCGACCGGCACGCCGCGCGCAACGAGTTGCAGGCCGCAACCTTCCGCCTGCGCGAGGCGCGGCGCGTCCGCCTGCTGCTCGCACGCGGCGGCGCGATCGTCGTCGAGGTCGGTCCTGCCCCCCGTCCCTTCGACGCGGTCGTGCCCGTTCGGATCATGCCGCTGCCCGTATCCCCCGCCGACCTGCGCCTGCGTCACAAGACCAGCGCGCGCGGCTTTTACGATGCGGCGCGCGCGGCGGCGGGCACGGCGGAGATCGTGTTCGAAACGGCCGACGGGTCGCTGACCGAAGGCAGTTTCACCAATCTTTTCGTCCCGCGCGGCGACCGGCTCGTCACCCCGCCGCTGGCCCAGGGCCTGCTGCCCGGCGTGTTGCGCGCGCACCTGATCGACAGTGGCCAAGCGGTCGAAGGCCGGGTGACCCGGATCGATCTTCGCGACGGATTCTTGCTCGGCAACGCGCTTCGTGGATTGTTTCGTGCGGAGATGGTTGCGGATTGAGCGCGCCGCGCGCTAAGGCGCGCGCATCTTCCTGTCGCAAAGGTTCCTACCATGCAGCCCTCCGCCGCGCTCGGCCGTATCAGCCCCTCCCCCACGCTCGCCATCACCAGCCGCGTGATGGAGCTGAAGCGCGCGGGTGTCGACGTGATCGGGCTGGGCGCGGGTGAACCGGACTTCGACACGCCCGATTTCGTCAAGGACGCCGCGATCCAGGCGATTCGCGACGGCAAGACCAAATATACGAACGTCGACGGGACGCCCGAGCTGAAGGCGGCGATCGCGGCCAAGTTCACGCGCGACAATGGCCTGACCTACAAGGCCGATCAGATCAGCGTGAATGTCGGCGGCAAGCACACCCTGTTCAACGCGATGGTCGCGACGATCGACGCGGGCGACGAGGTGGTGATCCCCGCGCCCTATTGGGTCAGCTATCCCGATGTCGTCCAGTTCGCCGGCGGCGTGCCGGTGATCGTCAAGGCCGGCCCGGAGCAAGGTTACAAGCTGACCCCCGAAGCGCTTGACGCCGCGATCACGCCCCGGACCAAATGGGTGATCCTCAACTCGCCGTCGAACCCGACGGGCGCGGGCTATACCGCCGACGAGTTGAAGGCGCTGGGCGAAGTGATCCTGCGCCATCCGCAGGTCTGGGTCTTCGCCGACGATATGTACGAGCATATCGTCTATGATGGCTTCCGCTTCGCCACCATCGCGCAGGTCTGCCCCGAACTGTATGAGCGGACGCTGACCGTGAATGGCTGTTCCAAGGCCTATGCCATGACCGGCTGGCGCATCGGCTATGCGGGCGGCGCGCCCTGGCTCATCAAGGCGATCGCCAAGCTGCAGTCGCAATCGACCTCCAACCCCTGTTCGATCGCGCAGGCCGCGGCGACGGCGGCCCTGACCGGCGACCAGAGCTTCCTCGCCGAGCGCAACGCAGCGTTCCAGGCGCGACGCGACATGGTGGTGGCGATGCTTAATGAAATCGACGGCATGTCCTGCCCGACGCCGGAAGGGGCCTTCTACGTCTATCCGTCCTTCGCCCCGCTGATCGGCAAGACCACGCCCTCGGGCCGGCTGATCGACAGCGACGAGGCGTTCGTCGGCTATCTGCTCGACGATGCGAAGGTGGCGGCGGTGCAGGGCGCGGCGTTTGGCCTCTCGCCCGCGATGCGGATCAGCTATGCGACCTCTGACGCGCTGCTCAAGGAAGCCTGCACCCGTATCCAGACGGCCTGCGCCGCGCTGAAATAATCACGCTCCCAATTGGAGCGCGAAGCCAGTCGGTCCGGGCCCCGGATCGGCTGGCTTTTTCCTTTGCGGCCATCGCCGCGCCGTAATGTGACTAAACTGTGACCTGAATGACACGCTCACGTGCCGTTAATGCAGTGTTTCTATAATCACCATTGTCGGAACGGAGTCGATCGACCAGATGGCACCGGGAAGATCGCCAGCCCCTTTTGGATGGCGACCCATTTGAACAGGTGAAGACGATGCGCGCCCTCCTCAAGTCCAGCTTCGTATGGCAGTTCGCCGGCGGATTTGCGCTTGGTGCCCTGGGGCTCGTGATGCTTCACCCGGCCGAAGCCACCAGCCACGCCCCCCAGACCGCGCCGATCGAGGCCGTCCGCTAAAGAGGAAACGGGCGAGTCCGGCTCGCCCCCAGCGCGCTCTTCTTCAAGAGCATGCGTTTCTTCAGGCCGCAGGCACCGTCTTCGGCCCGACCTCCTGCAACAGCAGATCACGACACGCCCGGTTATAGGCGTGCGCGCGCCACCAGAACCAGCCGCCATTGCCCACGCTCCACGCCGCGACGCCCAGCGCCGCCCAGGGCAGGGCACGCGTCGCCCGGCCACCCCGCGCTGCAATCCGCCCGGCCTTGAGGCCACCCTGCCCGATCACCCGTGCGGTCTTCGCCAGCCGCCCCGCCGCCCGCGCCTGCGACAACAGGCCCGAACCGCCGCGCAGATCGCCCAGGATCGCCACGGGACCGACAAAGCCCTTGAGCTTGCCGACCACTTCCTGCGCCTCGATCGCCATGGCGGGCTCCAGCTCGCGCCGCTGCGCGCCGTTCAGCGCATAGGCATCGGCGATCTCGTCGATCGTCTCGGCCAGACTCTCGGTCCCGATGGTCAGCGCCTTCGCCCCGGCCTTCAGCGCGCGGCGACGGATCAGCTTTTCATTGGTTTCAAAAATCGATTCGATCGCGGCGCGGTCCATGGGCAGTCCTTGTTCGTTCCTATGCCGTTGAAGCCGCGAAACGGCCCCCGGGTTCCCTCAGCGTTCGCGCGTGGCGAGGAAGCGGACCTTGGGATAGCGATCGGCGACATAGCCGACTTCCCACGCGCTCTTGGCGAGGAAGACGGGGTTGTCGTCGCGGTCCTTGGCCATGGCGGCACGGTTCAGGTCCATGAACGCCTTGAGGTCGGCCGCATCGTCCGCCGCGATCCAGCGCGCGGTGTCAAACGGCGCCGGCTCCAGCCCGGCGGCGACCTTATATTCGGCATCGAGCCGCGACAGCAGCACGTCGAGCTGCAACTGCCCCACCACGCCGATGATCCAGTTCGAGCCGATCTCGGGATAGAAGACCTGCGTCACCCCCTCCTCGGCCATGTCGTCCAGCGCCTTGCGGAGCTGCTTGGTCTTGGTCGGGTCCTTCAGCGCGACGCGACGCAGGATTTCGGGCGCGAAATTGGGCAGGCCGGTGAAGCGGACATCCGCCCGCTCCGACAGGGTATCGCCGACGCGCAGCGTGCCGTGATTGGGGATGCCGATGATGTCGCCCGGAAACGCCTCGTCCGCGACTTCGCGGTTCTGCGCGAAGAACAGGATCGGCGAATGGACCGCGATCGGCTTGCCATGGCCGGTGGGGGTCAGCTTCATGCCGCGCTTGAAGGTGCCCGAGCAGAGCCGCATGAACGCGATCCGGTCGCGATGCTGCGGGTCCATATTGGCCTGCACCTTGAAGACGAAGCCGGTGACTTCCTTGTTGTCCGGCGACACCGGCGCAGGCTCGGCGGGCTGGGGACGCGGCGGCGGCGCATGGCGGCTGAGCGCGTCGATCAGCTCGGCGACCCCGAAATCCTTGAGCGCCGATCCGAAATAAACCGGGGTCAGGTCGCCGTTGCGATAGGCGTCGGCATCGAACGCCGCATAGCCCGCCTGCGCCAGCTCGACCTCTTCGGCGACCTCGGGCGGCAGGGTTGGCGCATCGTCCACCTTGCCCAGAAAGGCGCGGCTGTCACCCTCGGGACGGCTGACCTTGCCGGTGGTCAGGTCGAGCACCCCCTCGAACAGCCCGCCCATGCCGACCGGCCAGCTCATCGGCGCGACGTCGAGCGCCAGGATGTCGGCGATCTCGTCGAGCAGCTCGAAGGCGGGGCGGCCTTCGCGGTCGACCTTGTTGACGAAGGTGATGATCGGCACCGAGCGCAGGCGGCACACCTCGAACAGCTTGCGCGTCTGCGCCTCGATACCGCGCGCCGCGTCGATCACCATCACCGCCGAGTCGACGGCGGTCAGGGTGCGATAGGTGTCCTCCGAAAAGTCCTCGTGGCCCGGCGTGTCGAGCAGGTTGAAGGTCACGCCGTCCTTCTCGAACGTCATCACCGAGGAGGTGACCGAGATGCCGCGCTGCTGCTCGATCTTCATCCAGTCCGACCGTGCGCGCCGGTTTGCCCCGCGCGCCTTGACCTCGCCCGCCAGATGGATCGCACCGCCGAAATACAACAGCTTTTCGGTCAGCGTCGTCTTGCCGGCGTCAGGGTGCGAGATGATCGCGAAGGTACGGCGGGGGGAGGTCATGGGCGGCTCTGTCAGATAGGAAGAGCGGGCATCGAACGGCCCGCCATGCGGCGCCTGTTACAGCAAATTGTGGCACAAGACAGGCCCCGCTTTGCGGTCGCCATATCCGCTTGGCGGCTGAGATGCGCGCCCTCCCCTTCACCCTGTCTGTACCATCCCGGCGAAGGCCGGGGTCCAGTTGGGAAGGCATTCAAGATAGCACGACACCTTCGCCCCAGACCGCATGGCCCCTGGACCCCGGCCTTCGCCGGGGTCGTGCAGGAGAGGAGGGGCAGAAAGCGTCTTACCCCGCCAGCGTCACCGTCGTCCGGATCAGCTTCTCGCCCCCGACCGGCACGACGAACACACCGGGCTTCTCGGCGAAATCACCGTCGAATCCTTCCGGGTCGGCAATGCCGTGCCAAGGCTCGACACAGACATAGGCCGCGCCGGGCTTGGTCCAGATGCCGAGCTTGTCGGTATCGGGGAAGGCGATGCGCAACTGCGGCGCGCCATCCGCGCCATAGGTCAGGCTGCGGCTCTCGACCGGGTCCCAGACCAGCGCGTCCTGGGTGAACAGATCATCCGCCAGATGCAGCACACGGCCGTCGAGCGGACTGTCGCGGAGCCCTTGGGCGATCTGCCCATCCGGCGCGATGACGCGCAGCTTCGACGGCTCTTCGCGTTCAAAGGTGATGCGATGATCGGCCCGCGCGCGGCCATAGGGCAGCGGCCAGGCGAAGGCAGGATGGAAGCCGAAGCTGGCGGGCATCACCACCTCGCCCCGGTTGAGGATGCGAACGTCCATCACCAGGGTCGCGTCCTCCAGCCGGAACTCCGCCTCCAGCCGGAAGGCGAAGGGGTAGGAGGCACGTGTCTCCTCGCTATCCCCCAGCGAGAAGACCGCCCGGGTCGGCTCGACCGTCACCACCTCGAACATCGCGTGACGGGCGAAGCCATGCTTGGCCATCGGATAATGCCGCCCGTTCAGGCGGATGCCGTCGCGGGTCACGCCGATGACCGGAAAGAGCAACGGCGCGCGGCCGGTCCAGAACGCCGGGTCCGCATCGGTCATCAACTCGCGCCCCGCGGCGTCGCAGAGCGAGGACAGCTCCGCACCGAGCGGGTTGATCGCCGCCGACAGATGATCGTTGCCGATCCGGACCCAGTTTTCCGGTTGTTCAGCCACGCAATTGCGCTCCCTGCTTGGCGGCGGCGGCGACGATCCTGTCGGCCACGGCCTTCAACTCCTCGTCGGTGAAGCTCTTCTGCCCTGGCTGGAGCAGAACCTCGACCGCGACCGACTTATGGCCTTCGGGCACGCCGGTCCCGGCGAACACGTCGAAGACGCGCGCGGCGGTGATCGCGGCCTTGTCCGCCCCCCGCACCGCACGGATCAGCATGTCGGCGGCGAGGCTGTCGGGCACCAGAAAGGCGAAGTCGCGGCGGACCGATTGCAGCGCGGGCGGGGTGTAGGCGGGCCGCATGAAACCGGTCGCGCGCTTGGGCGGAATCGCGTCGAGATAGATTTCCACCGCCGCCACCGCGCCGTCCAGGTCGAACGCCTTCAACACCGACGGATGAACCATGCCGAACGCCCCCAGCACCGTCTTCGGCCCCAGCCGCAGCGTGCCCGACTGGCCGGGATGCCAGGCGTCGCCCGCCTCGCCCATCACTTGCAGGTTATCCACCGGCGCACCGGCCTGCGCGAGCAGCGCGATCGCCTCGGCCTTGGCGTCATAGGCGTCGAACGCCTGCGCCTTGCCCGAGCGCCAGTTGCGCAGGCGTTTGTCGCCCGCCAGCACCACGCCCAAGGTCGGCCGCTCAGCCTCCGCCAGATAGCGGCGGCCGATCTCGAACAGGCGGACGGCGGTCGCGCCGCGCTTGATATTGCGCTCGGTCGCGGCGAGCAGGCCGGGGAGGAGCGAGGGCCGCATGACCTTCAAATCCTCGCTGATCGGATTGGCAAGGGTGAAGGCGCCGCCGCCGAACGGCGCGGCCTGCGCCTCGCTGATGAAGCTCCACGTCACCGCTTCGTCGAGGCCACGCGCGGCAGCGGCGCGGCGGGCGCGGCGCTCCAGCTTCTGCTGCGGCGTGGCGGTGGGACGCGCGACGCCGGGCGCGCGGGGGAGCGCGACCGGGGGAACCTGGTCGATCCCCTCGATGCGGATGACCTCCTCGACCAGATCGGCGGGGCCGTCGATATCGCGACGCCAACTCGGCGCGCTCACCTGCCAGTCGGCGGTGACGGCGAAGCCCAGCGACTCGAGGATCGCCTTCTGCCGCGCAGGATCGACGGCGAGGCCACCCAGCGTCTCGGCGAGGTTAGGGTCATAGGCGATGGTCTTGCCGACAACCGGCGGCTGGCCCGCGCGCGTCACATTGCTGGCGGTACCGCCGCAATATTCCAGGACCAGCGCGGTCGCGATGGCGAGGCCGTCGTCGAGGAAGTCCGGGTCCACGCCGCGCTCGAACCGCTGGCGCGCGTCGGAGGTCAGGGCCAGCGCCTGGCCGGTGCGCGCGATCGCGTCAGGCGCGAAATAGGCGCATTCGATGATGACGTCGGTGGTCGCCTCCGACACGCCCGAATGCTCGCCGCCCATGATGCCGCCGATGTCGTGAACACCCGCATCGTCGGCGATGACGGTCATGCCCTCGGACAGGCTATAGGTCCTGCCGTTGAGCGCCGCGACCGTCTCGCCGTCACGGGCTTTCCGCGCGACCAGACCGCCCGAGAGCTTGCCCTTGTCATAGACGTGGAGCGGACGCCCCAGATCGACCGTCATGTAATTGGTGATGTCGACCAGCGCCGAGATCGGCTTCTGCCCGATCGCGGTCAGCCGCTGGCGCATCCATTCGGGGGCCTCGCCATTGGTCAGGCCCGTCACCCCTTGGGCATAGAAAGCCGGGCAGCCTTCAGCATCCTCGATCCGCACATCGGGACCGGCCCCCTCGCCCGCCACCGGCGGCACGGTCGGCGCGATCAGCGTGCCCAGCCCGGCCGCGGCAAGGTCGCGCGCGATGCCGTGGACGCCCATGCAATCCTGCCGGTTGGGGGTGATCGACACGTCGATGACCGGATCGTTGAGACCCGCATAATCGGGGAAGGAGGTGCCAATGACCGCATCCTCGGGCAGTTCGATGATGCCCTCATGCCCCTCGCCGATCTCCAGCTCGCGCGCCGAGCACATCATGCCGCTCGACTCGACGCCGCGGATCGCCGCGACCTTGAGGGTCACGTCGAGGCCGGGGACATAGGCACCCGGCGCGCCAAACACGCCGACCAGCCCGGCGCGGGCGTTGGGCGCACCGCACACCACCTGCATCGGCCCGTCGCCGGCATCGACCGACAGGACCTGCAATTTGTCGGCCTGCGGATGCCGCTCCGCCGACAGGATGCGCGCGACGCGGAACGGCGCCAGCGCCTCGCCCGGATTGTGGACGCCCTCGACCTCCAGCCCGATACGGGTCAGCCCCTCGACGATGGCGTCGAGCGAGGCGTCGGTGTCCAGATGGCTCTTCAGCCAGCCCAGGGTGAACTTCATGCGCCGACTCCTCCCGACAGCGTGGGTACGTCGAGGCTCGCGAACCCGTAATGCTTCAACCAGCGAATATCGCCGTCGAAGAAGGCGCGCAGATCGTCCATCCCGTATTTCAGCATGGCGAGGCGATCGATGCCGCAGCCAAAGGCGAAGCCCTGCCATTCATTGGGATCGAGCCCGCACGCCTCGATGACCTTGGGGTGGACCATGCCGCTGCCCAGCACCTCCATCCAGCCGCCGCCGGACCCGCCAATGACGCGCTTGCCCTTCTCGATCGTGTAGCCGACATCGACCTCGGCGCTCGGTTCGGTGAAGGGAAAATAGCTGGGGCGCAGGCGCAGCACGATGTCGTCACGCTCGAAGAACGCCTTGAGGAAGGTCTCCAGCGTCCATTTCAGATGGCCGAGCGTGATCCCCTTGTCGATCACCAGCCCCTCGACCTGATGGAACATCGGCGTATGGGTCGCGTCCGAGTCGGAGCGATAGGTGCGGCCCGGCGCGATGATGCGGATCGGCGGCTTGCTGTCCAGCATGGTGCGGATCTGCACCGGCGAAGTGTGGGTGCGCAGCACGCGGCGCACCGTGCGCTCGTCGCCCCCGGCCTCGACCCCCGCCAGATAGAAGGTGTCGTGCATGGCGCGCGCCGGATGCGTCTCCGGGATGTTGAGCGCGGTGAAATTGTGCCAGTCGGTCTCCACCTCCGGCCCGGTCGCGACCGCGAAGCCCAGATCGGCGAAGATCTCGGCCAGTTCGTCCATGACCTGGGAAACCGGGTGGACGGTGCCGAAGCTGGTGGTTTCGACCGGCAGGGTCATATCCAGCCGCTCGGACGACAGCCGCGCGTCGAGCGCCGCCTGCTCCAGCCCGGCCTTGCGCGCGGACAGCGCCTCGGTGACGGCTTCGCGCAAGCCATGGATACGCGGCCCTTCGACCTGACGCTCTTCCGGGCTCATCTTGCCCAGCGTCTTGAGCAGTTGCGTGATCCGCCCCTGCTTGCCCAGCGCGTCGACGCGGACCGTCTCCAACGCGTCCAGCGCGGAGGCATCGGCGATGGCGGCGAGCAGATGCCCGCGCATTTGTTCGAGTTCGTTACTCACATGTCACTCCGTCGGCCGTATCCACGGCCCCGCCGGGACCCGGCCCGTTGGCGGGATTGTGCCCGCCGTAGCGGCTGGGTGCCCATGGGATCAATCCTCCTCGCATATCCCCGCCCGCCGGCGGCCGCCGCAACCCGGCATTCCTGCCGAATGAGCAAAGACCGCCGCGGAAACAGGCCGGAGCAAACTTTTCCTAAACCTCTCGCCCGTTACGGGGAAGGATGCGGCCCCGTGCAGTCGGGGCCGGTCGCCCCCATGGAAACGCCATTTTGATCCTCGATGTTGTCACCGTCCAGATCGTTGCCGCCATCAGCCATTTCCTGATCGGGGCGCTGCACCTGATCCCTGGCCTGACGCGCGAAGGGAAACATGGATGGGCGCGGTCCTGGGGATGGGGAAAGATCCTGATCGGCCTGGCGAACGGCCTGACCCTGTTCTTCGACGGGTCGAACGTCGCGTTGGTCGAGCGCCTGCTCAACCTGATGCTCATCGTCGGAATGGCGCTCTGCGTTCGCAGCGTCGCGCTATTCGGCAGGCGGTCGCCGCCCCGCATCCTCCTCGCCATGATGGGCGCGACGGGCCTGGGCCTGATCGCGCTGATGCTGTTGCAGACGACCGATGTCCGCTGGACCGTGGCGATGCTGGGGTCGGCGCGCAACCTGTGCCTCATTGCCATCACCTGGCTGATGCTCGGCATCGCCAGGCGCGAAAAACTGTTCACCGCATGGGTCATGGGTGGCTTTTTCATCGCCGCCACGCCGCTGTTCGTGCTCCACATGCTGTTCAGCCTGCTGGCGTTCAGCGCGCCCGCCTGGGAACAGGAGGCGCAGTGGATCGCCGATTGGGCAGCGGGCGTCGGCATCATCGTGGTGACGCTGACGCATTTCTCGCTGCTGCTGGTCGAGGCGGAGCGCAACCAGCGCGAATTGCGGCAGCAGGCCTGCATCGATGGCCTGACGGGTGCGCTCAATCGCTTCGGGCTGGATCGGGTCGAGGAATCGCTGCACGGCGACGTCACGGTACTGCTGATCGATATCGACCGCTTCAAGGCGTTGAACGACCAGCATGGCCATGCCGCGGGCGACATGGTGCTGCGCCTGCTGACCGATCTGGCGCTGAGCGAGCTGGGCCAGCGCGGCCGGGTCGCGCGGATCGGCGGCGACGAATTCCTCTGCGTCCTGCCGAGCGGCACGGCGGCGGAGGCGGAGGCGCTGCGCAAGGCGCTGTCGCACCGGTTCGATCGCGCGGTGATCGCCGCGATCGATGTCAGCCCGCCGCCGACGCTCAGCATCGGCATCGCCGCCGGATCGATCGAGGACGGGCTGGACCGGCTGGTCCATCAGGCGGACGAGGCGATGTACAGGGTCAAGCGCGGCCGCCAGAGCCGGGATGCGCGCGCGGCGGTCGCCTGACCGGACAGACGCGGCGGTCCGCACACCACCGCGCCCGTCGCGATCAAGACCTCACGATCATAGGGCCTTGCCGCCCGCCGGCATGTTGACGCCCATGGATTGCAGGTAGCGCTTCACGTTGCGCGCCGCCTGGCGAAGCCGCTGTTCGTTCTCGACCAGCGCGATGCGGACATAGCCCTCGCCATTCTCGCCATATCCGACGCCCGGCGCGACCGCGACCTTGGCCTCGGTCAGCAACTGCTTGGAGAATTCCAGGCTGCCCAGATGCGCGAGCGCGGGCGGCAGCGGGGCCCAGGCGAACATCGAGGCACGGGGGCTGGGGATATCCCATCCGGCGCGGCCGAAGCTCTCGACCAGCACGTCGCGCCGCTTGTGATAAAGCTGCCGGTTCTTCTCGACAATGTCCTGCGGGCCGTTGAGCGCGGCGCAGGCCGCCGCCTGGATCGGCGTGAACGCGCCGTAATCGAGATACGACTTCACCCGCGTCATCGCCGCGATCAGCCTCTTGTTGCCGACCGCAAAGCCGATTCGCCACCCCGCCATCGAATAGGTCTTGGACAGCGAGGTGAACTCGACAGCGACGTCCTTGCCCCCCTTTACCTGAAGGATAGAAGGGGTCGGATTGCCGTCATAATAAAGTTCGGAATAGGCCAGGTCGCTCAGGATCCACAGCTGATGCTCCTTCGCGAACGCCACGAGCCGTTCGTAAAAGGCGAGGTCGACCGTCTCGGCGGTCGGGTTGGACGGATAATTGACCACCAGTACCGAGGGACGGGGCACGGTGAAGTGCATCGCGCGCTCGAGGCTCTCGAAATAGGCCTCGTCGGGCGTGGTCGGCACCGCGCGGATCGTCGCGCCCGCGATGATGAAGCCGAAGGTGTGGATCGGATAGGACGGATTGGGCGCCAGGATCACGTCGCCCGGCGCGGTGATCGCGGTGGCGAGGCTGGCCAGTCCTTCCTTCGACCCCATGGTGACGACCACCTCGGTCTCCGGGTCCAGATCGACGCCGAAGCGGCGGGCGTAGTAATTCGCCTGCGCGCGGCGGAGGCCGGGAATCCCCTTGGACTGGGAATAGCCATGCGCGTCGGGCTTCTTCGCGACCTCGACCAGCTTGTCGAGGACATGCTCGGGGGGCGGCAGGTCGGGATTGCCCATGCCCAGATCGATGATGTCCTCGCCGCCCGCGCGCGCCGCCGCCCGCATCGCATTGACTTCGGCGATGACATAGGGCGGCAGGCGCTTGATGCGGTAGAACTCTTCGGACATCGGTCCCTCTGTTGTAAAGATATGGGATACGAACCTTAGCGCCTTTCGTTTGCGGACGCGACCCGACATGACGGCGCAATATTCGGACACCAGAAGGGGCCACGTTGAACGAGAGGACGCGATGATGGACGCCGATGCGAAATCTCAGGACAAGACGCGGGATTCCGGGCCCGCCCGTCCCGCGACCGGCCTGCCGACGCTGGAGGAATTGCAGCACTGGACCTGGGTGATCGGCCGCGCGCAGCAGATGATGATGCAGGCCGCGCTCAGCACGCCGCCCGAGGGGATGCCGGTGGTGCCCGGGTTGAACGATCCCGCGACGCTGGGCCGGGTGCGCGATTTCTGGTCCGATTCGATGGCGCTGTGGCAGCGTTTCGTCGACCCCGCCGCCGAGCCCGGCATCGCCGCCAAGCCCGATCGCCGGTTCCGCGCCGAGCAATGGCAGTCCCCGCTCTTCGACTGGATCCGACAGAGCTATCAGGTAATCGCCGACCATCTGCTGCGCGGCGTCGATGCGCTGGAGGGCGTCGCGCCGAAGCAGAAGGAGCAGATCCGCTTCGCCGCGCAAGGGTTCATCGACGCGATGAGCCCGACCAACTTCCCCGCGACCAACCCCGAGGTGCTGGACAGGATCGTCGAGACGCGCGGCGAGAATCTGCTGAAAGGCTTGCAGAACATGCTGGCGGACATGGGCCGCGGGCAGTTGACGCACAGCGATGCGACCTCGTTCGAGGTCGGGCGCAACCTGGCCACGACGCCGGGCAAGGTGGTCAAGCGCACCGAACTGTACGAGTTGATCCACTATACCCCGACGACCGAGACGGTCGCCAGCGTGCCGATCCTGATCTTCCCGCCCTGGATCAACCGCTTCTACATCCTGGACCTAGCGCCCGAGAAAAGCCTGATCCGCTGGCTGGTCGACCAGGGATTCAGCGTGTTCATGGTGTCGTGGAAATCTGCCGACGCCGCGATGAAGGACGTGATCTGGGACGATTATGTCGCCGCACAGATCGATGCGACCGACACGGTGCGCGCGCTGCTGTCGGTCGAGTCGGTCCACGCCGTCGGCTATTGCGTGGCGGGCACCACATTGGCCGCGACGCTGGCGCTGCTGGCCGCGCGCGGCGACTCGGCCAAGGTCGCCAGCGCCACCTTCTTCACCGCACAGGTCGATTTCAGCGAGGCGGGCGAACTGCTCCATTTCGTAGACGACGAACAGTTGAAGCTGATCGCCACCCTGTCGCCCGACGGCTTTCTCGACGGGCGCTATCTGGCGGCGACGTTCAACCTGTTGCGCGGGCGCGATCTGATCTGGAATTACGTCACCAACAACTATCTGCTGGGGCGCGACTATGTGCCGTTCGACCTGCTCCACTGGAATGGCGACGTCACCAACCTGCCCGCCAAATGGCATCTGAGCTATCTGACCGACCTGTATCGCGACAATCTGCTGGTGAAACCGGGGGCGCTAGCGGTGGCGGGCGTGCCGCTCGACCTGACCAGGGTGACGACGCCCGCCTATGTCCAGGCGGGGCGCGAGGATCATATCGCCCCACCCGAAAGCGTCTGGAAGATCACCGAAACCTTTGCCGGCCCCTTGCGCTTCGTGCTCGCTGGATCGGGGCATATCGCGGGCGTGGTGAACCCGCCCGCCGCGGGCAAATATCAATATTGGACCAATGACGCCCCCGCCGCGACGCTGCAGGACTTCGTGGCGGGCGCGACCGAGACCAAGGGCAGCTGGTGGCCCGACTGGACCGCCTGGCTGATCGGCCGCGACTCGAATCGCGTCCCCGCCATGGGTGCGCGCATCCCCGGCGCCGGGGCGCTGCCCGCATTGGACGAAGCGCCCGGACAATACGTCCGGCAGCGGTGAAATCGATTGCCGGATGCCACAATGGCTGTTGATAACTTTGCCGGAAATGGCTATTGTGCAGCGCAGCAAAACGGGAGAGCGCTGGTGGACACGAACAAGCAGGTCACCCCCGCCGCAAAGTCGGCGGCCAAGACGCGTGGCATCGCCAAGCCCGCCCCTGCCCAGCCAGTGTCCCAGCCATTGAAGGGCCTTCCGTCCGAGCCCAAGCCGGTCGCGGCCGCCGCCAAGCCGGCCGTTGCGAAGGCGACTCCGCTGACGCCGGCGGTGGCCAAGCCGGTCAAGCCCGCCGCCGTGAAAGCCTCCGCCCCGGTCGTCGCGCAGCCCGTGAACCCGACCGCCGCGCCAGCACCCAAGCCGGCCAAGCCCGCGCCCGCGCCGGTGGCCAAGGCGAGCAGCCCCGCCGCCCCGGCCCCGAAGCCGCGCGCGGCCAAGGCTCCGGTCGCTCCGACCAGGCCCCTTTCTCCGACCGCCGCGGTTCCGGCGGAACCCAAGCCCAAGGAAATCACCATGGAAGCCACCAGCACCGTCGAGAACGCCGCCCACGACACCGCCGCCAAGACCCAGGCGCTGTTCGGCGAGGCCCAGGCCCGCACCCAGGCGACGATGGAAAAGAGCGCCAAGCTGTTCGAAGAGGCCGTCGCCTTCAGCAAGGAAAACCTGGAAGCGGTCGTCGAATCGTCGAAGATCGCCGCCAAGGGCGCCGAAACCCTGGGCCAGGGTGCGGCGGACTATGCCAAGCGCTCGTTCGAAACCGCGACCCAGACGCTGAAGACGCTGTCGTCGGTCAAGTCGCCGACCGAATTCATGAAGCTGCAGTCGGACTTCGCCCGCTCGGCGTTCGACTCGCTGGTCGCCGAGACCTCGCGTTCGACCGAGACCGTGATGAAGCTGGCCGGCGAGATCGCGCAGCCGATCAGCAATCGCTTCGCCGTCGCCGCCGAGAAGATGAAGACCGTCGCGTAATACGCCTCGGTTTCCATCGCGGAACAGGGAAAGGGCGGCCGCCGATGCGGTCGCCCTTTCTCGTTCGGGCTGCTATCGCCGGATACCCGCGCCCTCCGGCGGAGGCGCGATGGCGCGATGGTCCAATTCGATCCCCACTGGCATCCGGGACGCGTCACGCCTATCTTGCCCGCCATGTCGTTCTTCGGCCGCTTCTCCCCCGTCCGCGCCTATCGCGACCTGCGGTTCTTCCTGTCGCAGCGGCATCCCTATGAACTGGTCTTCCTGATGATCGCGATCGGGATCACGGGCTTCTTCGTCTACGCCTTTGCGCGCGACGATTATGTGCCCGCGCCGTACCGGCCCGACATCATCTATGTCGAACAATGGCCGGCCGACCGCACCGATGCCGAGATCCGCGCGCAGCAGAAGATCGACTATGTGAAGAAGAAGCGACAGCTGGCGGAGGAAAAGGCCGCGGAGGACGAACGCCGGGCGGAATTCAGGAAGGTCGACGAAGCGCTGAGCAAGTGGGGCATCTGACCGACCAGCGCTGGATGGATGCCGCGCTCGGGCTGGCGGGTCGGGGCGTGGGGCGAACCGCGCCCAATCCCAATGTCGGCTGCGTGCTGGTGCGCGAGGGCCGCGTCGTCGGGCGCGGCTGGACCCAGGCCGGTGGTCGCCCCCATGCGGAAGCCATGGCGCTGGCCCAGGCGGGCGACGCCGCGCGCGGTGCCACCGCCTATGTCACGCTGGAACCCTGCGCGCATGTCTCGCCCCGTGGCCCCGCCTGCACCGACCTGCTGATCGCCGCCGGGATCGCCCGGATCGTGGCGGCGATGGGCGATCCCGATCCGCGCACCGACGGGCTGGGCTTTGCCCGCGCGCGCGCCGCCGGGATCGCGGTCACGACCGGCGTGCGCGAGGCTGCGGCGCGCGCGATGATCGCCGGCTTCCTGACGCGCCGCGCGCAGGGCCGCCCCTTCGTCACGCTCAAGCTCGCCACCTCGCTCGACGGGCGGATCGCCCGGCCCGATGGCGAAAGTCGCTGGATCACCGGACCACAGGCCCGCGCGCATGCCCATCTGGCGCGCAGCCGCCATGAGGCGATCCTGGTCGGACGCGGCACGCTGGAGACCGATGCGCCCCGACTCGATGTCCGCCTGCCCGGTCTCGAAGATCGCGCGCCGCGCCGTATCCTGCTGTCGCGCAGTCCCGAGCCCGGCTGGGAGACCATCGCCTCGCCCCACGCGATCGCCGATCTGACCGGCATCGACCGACTGATGGTCGAGGGCGGCGCGCGGACGGCTTCGGCCTTCCTCGCCACCGATCTGGTCGACCAGCTGCTGCTCTACCGCGCACCGATCCTGATCGGCGAGGGCCACCCGGCGCTGCACGCCATCGGACTGACCGCGCTGGCCCAGGCGCATGGCCGCTGGCGGCTTGCGGATTCGCGAATGCTTGGCAGCGACCGGATGGAGGTCTACGAGCGCAACTGATATGTTTACCGGGATCGTCACCGACATCGGCTCCGTCACCGCCGTGGAAACCCGCGGCGACACGCGAGTCGTCATCGCCACCGCCTATGACACGGGCACCATCGACCTGGGCGCATCGATCGCCTGTTCGGGCGTCTGCCTGACCGTCGTCGAGAAGGGCCCCGACTGGTTCGCGGTCGACGTCTCGGCCGAAACGATCGGGCGCACCGCCGAGCAGTGGCATCCGGGTCGCCCGCTCAACCTCGAACGCGCGATGAAACTGGGCGACGAACTTGGCGGGCATATCGTCACCGGGCATGTCGACGGCGTCGGCACCGTCCTGTCGGTCGCCGAGGAAGGCGGGTCGCACCGCGTGTTCGTGACGGTGCCCGCCGACCTCGCCCCGTTCATGGCGACCAAGGGATCGGTAACGATCGACGGCGTCTCGCTGACCGTCAACAGCGTCGAGGACTCGGCCGAGGCCACCGTCATCGGACTCAACATCATCCCCCACACCGCCGCCGTCACCACGCTGGGCGGCATCGCGGGCGGGCAGCGCGTCAATATCGAGATCGACGTGCTGGCCCGTTACCTGCAACGCATGGAGCATTATCGTGGCCGCTAATCCCGACGCGCTTTCCGATCTGCGGCGCGGCTTTCTGTCCAGCCCCGAAGAGATCATCGACGAGGCGCGCAACGGCCGGATGTTCATCCTGGTCGATGACGAGGACCGGGAAAATGAGGGCGACCTGGTCATCCCCGCGCAGATGGCGACGCCGGAAAAGGTGAACTTCATGGCGCGGCACGGGCGCGGGCTGATCTGCCTCGCCATGACGCGCGAGCGGGTCGACACGCTCGGCCTGCCGCTGATGAGCCCCAAGAACGGGACGCGGCACGAAACCGCCTTCACCATCTCGATCGAGGCAAAGGAGGGCGTGACCACCGGCATCTCGGCGGCCGACCGCGCGCGGACGATCGCGGTGGCGATCGATTCCGCGCAGGGGCCCGATTCGCTGGTGACGCCGGGCCATGTCTTCCCGCTGGTCGCGCGTGACGGCGGCGTGCTGGTGCGCGCGGGCCATACCGAGGCGGCAGTCGATGTCGCGCGGCTGGCCGGGCTCAACCCCTCGGGCGTGATCTGCGAGATCATGAACGAGGACGGCACGATGGCGCGGATGGACAATCTGGTGTCCTTCGCGCAGTTCCACAATCTCAAGATCGGCACGATCCGCGACCTGATCGCCTATCGCCGCCGCTACGACCATCTGGTCGAATTGCAGTCGGAGGCGCATTTCGAGAGCGAATGGGGCGGTACCTGGACCGCGCGCGCCTATCGCAACAAGGCCACCGGGACCGAGCAGGTCGCGCTGGTCAAGGGCAAGCTCGATACCGCCAAGCCGGTGCTGGTGCGGATGCACGCCATGTCGCCCTTTGCCGACATGTTCGGCGAGGCGGGCCCGCGCGGCCATCTGCTCGCCAAGTCGATGGAGATGATCGCGCGCGAGGGATCGGGCGTGATCGTCGTCATCAACCGCCCGCGCGCGGACGCCTTCACCACCGCCGTTCGGCTGAAGGCGGGCGAGGAAGTGCAACTCGATATGGAGGAACTGCGCGACTATGGCGTCGGCGCGATGATCCTGGCCGAAATGGGGGTGCAGGACATGGTGCTCCTGACCAACACCCATCACACGCTGATCGGGCTGGACGGCTATGGCCTGTCGATCGTCGGCGAGCGGCGGATCGAGAATAGCGAGGGAGACGCCTGATGGCGCATGTGCTGATCGTCGAGGCCCGGTTCTACGAGCATCTGAACGACCTGCTGCTATCGGGCGCACGCGCCGCGATCGAGGAGGCGGGCCACAGCCATGAGACGATCACCGTCCCCGGCGCGCTGGAGATTCCCGGCGCAGTGGCGATGGCGGCGGACACCGGGCGCTATGACGCCTTTGTCGCGATCGGCGTGGTGATCCGCGGCGAAACCTATCATTTCGAGATCGTCTCGAATGAAAGCGCGCGCGGGCTGATGGCGCTGACCATGGACGGGCTGCCCATCGGCAACGGCATCATCACCACCGAGAACGAGGCGCAGGCGCTGACCCGCGCCAGGCCGACCGAGAAGGACAAGGGCGGCGAGGCGGCCAAGGCCGCGCTCGCCATGCTAGCGCTGAAGAGCCGGTTCGGGTGACGTCCCCCGTCCTCCACACCGAGCGGCTGATCCTCCGGGTCCCCTCGGCGGAGGATTTCGAGGCATGGGCGGCCTTCCATGCCGAGGAAGACACGATGCGCTTCCTGGGCGGGATACAGGCGCGTGGGACAGCGTGGCGTGGGCTCTGCACCATGGTCGGCGCGTGGCACGTGCGCGGCTTCGCGATGTTCTCGGTGATCGAGCGCGAGACGGACCGCTGGGTCGGCCGGATTGGGCCGTGGCAGCCCGAGGGCTGGCCGGGGCGCGAGATCGGCTGGGGCGTGGCGCGGGAATTTGCCGGGCGCGGCTATGCGCAGGAGGCGGCAGGCGCAGCGATGGACTATGCCGTCGATGTGCTCGGCTGGGACCATGTGATCCACACCATCGACCCGGAGAATGCGGGCTCGATTCGGCTGGCGCAAAGGCTGGGCGCGGTGAATCAGGGGCCGGTGAGCCTACCCGCCCCGCTGGAGTCGTTCCGTGTCGATGCCTGGGGCCAGAGCGCCGATCAGTGGCGCGCGCGGCGGGGGCGCCCGACGTCGTGACCGACATGCCGCCCACCCGCTTTCGTGTCGTGGAACGCGGTCGGCGGCTGGAGGTGATCGACACCCAGGCGGGACAAGCCGTCACCCGGCGCCCCGACACCCCCTCTTTCGTCGCCGATCGCAAGGCGCGGGAGGCGCGGCCTGCCTGGCTGGCGCGCAACGCCCGTCCCGGCGACGGCGTGGTCTGGACGACCCATCGCTTCTATGATGACAAGGGGCCGCGTCGCCTGACGCTGGATGCAGGCGCGATGCAGCAGTTGCAGATCATGGGCGCGGCGTTGGTGGTGGGGGCGGTCCTGTGGGTGGCCCTGGCGCTGGCCGTCCCGGCGCTCTGGGCGTTGCCGTTCATCCTCGCCTCGGGCAAGTCGCGTGCGGGTCTGCGTGGTCCGATCACCCGATGGCTGGACCGGATCGAGGCGGCGGGCTCCTGAACCCGCCGCGCCGATGCGAAGGCCAGGCATCACCGCTCGGGCGGCAAACGCTCCAGCACCCAGTCCTGGTTCACCATGATGATCGATCGGACCGGCCGGCCATCGGCGTCACGCGACGGATCGTAGCGATAGCGTTTCTCGATCAGCCGACAGGTGACTTCGTCCAGCGCGGCATTCCCGCTGCTCCGGGTCACCACGCACCCGCTGACCCGCCCGTCGATGTTGACGAAGTAGCGCACCTGCACCGTGCCGCTCGCCCCGGCATCGGCCGCCGCGGCGGGATAGTCCGAATCCTTGATCCGGCCCCGGATGCGGCGGGGCGGGGTCTCCTCGCCATAGCCGTCCCCGTCCCCCGATCCGCCGCTGCCCGTGCCATTGCCGATCCCGCCCGCGCCGGTGCCCGGCCCCGGCCGGTCCGATGCGCCCTGGCTGGCCTGCGTCCCCGTGCCCGCCACCGGCGCGGCGACGACGGGCGAGACGGGGGGCAGCACGACGACCGGCGGCGGTGCGACGACCGGGGTCGCCTGCGACCGGAGATTGGGCGGCGCGGCGGCCCCGCGCGGACGGTGGCTGGGAATCTTCTTCGGCTGGATGCGCGGCGCCGGGGTGGGCGTCGGCAAGGGCACGTCGAACGTCTCCAGCCCCTCTTTGGTCTCGGTCAGGAAGGACATGCTCAGACCGATCACCAGAAAGACACCCAGCCCCAGGACCATGATGCCGGTCAGGATCGCCGCGAACAGGCGGCCGCGCCAATCGGATCGGGCGAACGTCATGGAGAGACAGGTGGGAAGCCCGCGCCGCCATCGCAAGGCGCGACAATCCCCTGTCCCAACCTCCCGAACCGTGCCAGAGGGTATCGATTCCATCCCTCCACCGCGCCTGAAGGAGCCCGCATATGACCGAATCCGATATCCTGATCGTCGGGTCGGGCGCGGCCGGGCTGACCGCCGCGCTGAACCTGGCGGACCGGTTCAAGGTGACGGTGCTGGCCAAGGGCAAGCTGAACGAAGGCTCGACCGCCTGGGCCCAGGGGGGGATCGCCGCCGTGCTCGAACCCGGCGACACGTTCGAGAGCCATATCGAGGATACGATGATCGCGGGCGCGGGGTTGAACGACCGCGCCACCGTCGAGTTCGTCGTGGAGAACGCCCCCGCCGCGATCGAGCGGTTGCAGAAGCTGGGCGTTCCCTTCGCGACCGAGGGCAATATGCTGCACCTGACGCGCGAGGGCGGCCATTCGCATCGCCGCATCGTCCATGTCGCCGATGCCACCGGCTGGGCGGTGCTGGACGCGCTGCTGCGCGCGGCGAACGCGCACCCCAACATCACCATGGTGCCCGACCAGGTGGTGATCGACCTGGCGACCAGCCGCCACGAGATGCGCTATTCGGGCGCGGGCCATGTCTGGGGCGTCTATGCGGTTGATCGCCGCACCGGCCGGGTCCAGTTGCACAAGGCGCGCGCGACCATCCTGGCGACTGGCGGCGCAGGACGCACCTATCAATTCTCCACCGCGCCCAAGGGGGCGACGGGCGACGGCATCGCCATGGCGTGGCGGGCCGGTGCCCGTGTGTCCAACATGGAATTCATGCAATTCCACCCGACCTGCCTGTACAACACCCAGGTCAAGAATTTCCTGATTACCGAGGCGGTTCGCGGCGAAGGCGGCCAGTTGAAGATTCCCGAAACCGGGCACCGCTTCATGCCCGATTTCGACGCCCGCGCCGAACTCGCCCCGCGCGATATCGTCGCGCGCGCGATCGATCATGAGATCAAGCGGCTGGGCCTCGATTATGTCCATCTCGACATCAGCCATCAGTCGCCCGCTTTTATCCGCGAACATTTCCCCAACATCCACGAAAAGCTGCTGTCGCTCGGCATCGACATGACGGTGCAACCGATCCCGGTGGTCCCCGCGCAGCATTATACCTGTGGCGGCGTGATCGTGGATCGTGACGGACGCACCGACCTGCCCGGCCTGTACGCGGCGGGCGAAGTCACCCAGTCGGGGCTGCACGGCGCCAACCGCCTCGCCTCCAACTCGCTGCTCGAATGCTTCGTCTATGGCGAGGCGTGCGCCAGCCATATCGCGCGGCACTGGGACGACCTGCCGCCGCCGCCCGCCATCCAGGTCTGGGACGAAAGCCGCGTCACCGACTCGGACGAAGAGGTGGTCATCAAGCAGAACTGGACCGAAATCCGCCGCTTCATGTGGAATTATGTCGGCATCGTGCGCACCACCAAGCGGCTGGAGCGCGCGCAGCATCGCATCCGCATGCTGACCGACGAGATCAACGATTATTACGGCCATTTCCGGGTGACGCCCGACCTGATCGAGCTGCGCAACCTGCTCCAGACCGCCGAACTGATCGTCCGCTGCGCGCTGCACCGCAAGGAAAGCCGCGGGCTGCACTATACACGCGACTATCCCGACACGCTGCCCGAGGCGGTCGACACCATCCTGATCCCGTAAAGCCCCGATCCCAAAAGGGCCTGTTCCATAGGAGGTTGCGCATTCCATCGCGCGATCACGGCCATTCGTCGCAACGCCCCATGCCGGGGATTTCGCCAATCGAACCAGTGCGTAAGGGTTTTCCGGTGCAGCGGGGTATGGCGGTGACGAAGCGAGTATCGAGCGTTTTGCAAAGGGCGTTGCCGACGGGAGTCCTGCTGATGGCGCTGGCGGCGTGCGGCACCGATACGCGCCCCAGTTCCAGCCCGCGCGCGCCCTATCGCAACCCGCCCGAAGCACCGGCGGTGATTTCCATGCCCTTGCCCCCGCCCCGCCCCATCCATGCGACCGCCGCACCGGCCGGGCTGGTCAGCGCGATCAACAGCCTGTCGGCCAGTTTTTCGGGCAAGAAGGGCATTGCGGTTCGCGCGGTCGATGACGGCTGGACCGTCGAAGTCGGCGGGCGCCAGCGCCTGCCGCAGCAATCCGTCTCCAAGCTATGGGTCGCGATCACCCTGCTCGACCTGCGCGACCGGGGCCGCGCGCGGCTGGACGATCCGATCGTCGTACGGCGCGAGGACCTGACGCTGTTTCACCAGCCGATCGCGATGCTGGTCAAGGGCGATGGCTATCATACCACGGTCGGCGAATTGATGACCCGTGCGCTGACCCAAAGCGACAACACCGCCAATGACCGGTTGCTGACCTATGTCGGCGGTCCGCAGGCCGTCCGCGCGATGATCGCGGCCAAGCGGCTGGGCGATATCCGGTTCGGCCCCGGCGAGCGGCTGCTCCAGTCGAAGACGGCGGGCCTGACCTGGCAACCCGCCTTCGCGGCGGCGGGCGCGTTCCAGGCGGCCCGCGCGCGGCTCGATCCGGCGGCGCGCACGGCGGCGCTCAACGCCTATGTCAACGATCCGCCCGATGGCGCGGCACCGATCGCGATCGCCGATGCGATTGCGCGGCTGGCGCGCGGCGAATTGCTGTCGGAAACCTCGACCCGGATCCTGGTCGACACGATGGAGGCCTCGCGCACCGGCCATGCCCGCCTGCGCGCCGCCGTCCCCGCCGGGTGGCAGATCGCGCACAAGACCGGCACCGGACAGGATCTGGGTCGCCGCAACGCCGGCTTCAACGATGTCGGCCTGCTGACCGCCCCCGACGGCCGCCGCTTCGCCATCGCGGTGATGATCGGCGACACCACCGAGGATATCCGCAAGCGGCAACAACTGATCCAGAATGTCGCGGCGGCGGTGGCGCATTATGCCGGGCCGCCACGCGGACCGGTGGCGGTGGCGAACTGACCGGGGAGCGATAGGCGAAGGGGTGGAGCCGGTGTTTGGCAGGTGCCGCCTGTCCGGCGGCGGCATGTGCCAGGAGACATGACCGCAGCCGGAGGATATGAGCTCGGCATGGCCCGGCTGCTCCTGTTCAACAAACCCTTTGGGGTCCTGTCGCAATTCACGGATCGCGGATCGCCGACGGTCCGGTCGACATTGTCGGACTTCATCGAGGTGAAGGGCGTTTATCCCGCCGGGAGACTCGATCGGGACAGCGAGGGGCTGCTGCTGCTCTGCGATGACGGGCGGCTGCAGGCGCGCATTGCCGATCCACGCTTCAAAATGCCCAAGACCTATCTTGTTCAGGTCGAAGGCGATCCGCAGGAGCAGGACCTGGAGCGCTTGCGACGGGGGGTCCAACTGAAGGATGGCATGACCCTGCCGGCCGATGTCGCCCGGATCGACGCGCCGGACCTGTGGCCGCGCGATCCGCCGATCCGCCAGCGCAGGTTCATTCCCGACAGTTGGCTGAAGATCACCATCCGCGAAGGGCGCAACCGGCAAGTGCGCCGAATGACGGCGGCGGTCGGCTTGCCTACGCTGAGGCTGGTCCGCTGGTCGATCGGCGACTGGTCGGTCGCCGGGATCGCGCCGGGCCAGTTCGAGACCTTCTCTGGCCTCGGCACGGATGCCGGCGGCATGTCGGACCGATGACGCAGTTTGGCGCAGGATTGTAAAACGCCGGCGCGATTGCGGATAAGCGCTGCACCTGCGGCCGGTTGCCGTCGACCGCGAAAGCTGGTTTGAGGCGTCGCTCGGAGCCGCTTTGACACTATCCGCCCGCTTCTCATACCAGCGCCGGATTAATGGCTTCGCCCGTCTCGCGATCGGCGCCCTCGCCCGGTAGCGCCGGACGTGGCCCGGCCAAGCGCAAATCGGCAGGATTTTGGATTTCAATGAATTATCGTCATTCCTTCCATGCCGGCAACAGCGCCGATGTCGTGAAGCACAGCCTGCTGATCGCGCTTGTCCGCGCCCTGCAGCAGAAACAGGGCGCGTTGACCCTGATCGACACCCATGCCGGCTGCGGGCTCTACGATCTTGGCGGCGAGCAGGCCCAACGCACCGGCGAGGCCGCACAGGGCGTGATAAGGGCCCTTGCCGACCCGACCCCCTTGCTGGACGATTATCGCGCCGCCGTGGAGGCGGTGAATATCGGGGCAGAGCCGCACCTCTATCCCGGCTCGCCGCAGGTCCTGGCACAGCTCCTGCGCCCGCAGGACTTGCTGATCCTCAATGAAAAGCACCCCGAAGACGCACGCGCCCTGCGCGGCGCGATGCGCGGCACGCCTGCCGCCGTGCATCAGCGCGATGCCTATGAGCTTTGGCTGGCGATGCTTCCGACCCGCACCGGTCGCGGCGTGGTGGTGGTCGATCCGCCCTATGAGCAGACGGACGAACGCGCGCGCATCACCGCCACCCTCGCCGCGGCGCACCGCAAATGGGCGCATGGCGTGACGGTCATCTGGTATCCGCTGAAAGACCGCGAGACGCATGACCGGTGGAAGGACACACTGCGAAAGCTCGGCATCCCGAAATTCCTGTCGGTGGAGCATTGGCTGTATGATGCCGACCGCCCCGGCCTTTATAACGGCGCGGGTCTTTTCATCGTCAATCCGCCCTTTGCGTTCACGCAGGCGCTCCCGCCTCTGCTGGAAGCCCTGCGCGCCGCCCTGGCACCGGAAGGGCATAGGGGCGAGATCACCGCCGATTGGTTGGATGGTCACGGATGATCCTGGCACCTGATCCCGTCATCCCGGCCCGGGGGTGACGCTGGTCGGCTTTCAGGTGATCGGGGGGCGCTGCACTGGCGGACCCCAGGGCGCAATGCCGACCGGCGGCACCCACGTTGCCTCACCCGAGAGCAGTCCGGCAAGAACCGCCCGCGTTTCACGCCGCCACCGTCACCCCCGCCCCGGCGTGGCCCATCGGCCACAGGGCGGAAAAAGCGATAGCATCAGGGGCTGTTTAGCCTCCCCCGCTTCCGCTAAACCGCGCGCACCATGCCCCATCTCTATCTTGTCGACGGCTCCGGCTATATTTTCCGCGCCTATCACCGCCTGCCGCCGCTGACCAACACGCATGGCGAGCCGGTGGGGGCGGTCTATGGCTATACCACCATGCTCTGGAAGCTGGTGGACGAGGTCAACGCCGCCGATGGCCCGACCCATATGGCGGTGGTCCTCGACAAGTCGTCGAAGACGTTCCGCAACGCGATGTACGACCAGTATAAGGCGCACCGGCCCCCGCCCCCGCCCGATCTGGTCCCGCAATTCCCGATGATCCGCGACGCTACGCGCGCCTTCTCGCTGCCCTGCATTGAGGAAGAGGGGCTGGAGGCCGACGACCTGATCGCCTGCTACGCCCGCGCCGCGCGCGAACAGGGCTGGCAGGTCACGATCGTGTCGGGCGACAAGGACCTGATGCAGCTGGTCGAGGACGGGCATCTCGACATGCTCGACACGATGAACAACCGGCGGCTGGGCGAATCCTATGTCCAGGAGAAGTTCGGCGTCGGCCCGAAACAGCTGGGCGACGTGCTCGCCCTGATGGGCGACAGCGTCGACAATGTGCCGGGCGTCCCCGGTGTCGGGCCGAAGACCGCCTCCAAGCTGATCGTCGAGCATGGCGACCTCGAATCGGTGCTCGCCGCCGCGCCCGATATGAAGAAGGGCAAGCTTCGCGACAATCTGATCGACCATGCCGACAATGCCCGGCTGTCGAAGCGGCTGGTCACGCTGGAGTGCAACGCGCCGCTGCCGCAGTCGCTCGAGTCGCTGGCGCTGCATCCGGCGATTCCCGACGCGCCGCTGCGCGGGTTCCTTGAATATCACGGCTTCCGGTCGCTGATCGCCAAGATGGGCCAGATCACCGACGATGCCGCGCCCGCGCCGTCCGGCGATTCCGCGCCCGCCGCGCCGATGGACGATGACGAGCCCTGCAACCTCGACGGCTATGTCACGGTGCAGGACCTCGCCACGCTCGACCAGTGGATCGCGGAGGCGCGTCACCAGGGCTTCATCGCGATCGATACCGAGACCAGCTCGACCGATGCGACCCAGGCCGAACTGGTCGGCGTCAGCCTGGCGCTCGCCCCCAACAAGGCCTGCTATATCCCGCTGGGCCATGGCGGCACCGACCTGTTGTCGGAAGTGCCGGTGCAGATTCCGGTCGCGGCCGCGCTCGAGCGGATCAAGGCGCTGTGCGAGGATCCCTCGGTTCTCAAGATCGGCCATAACCTGAAATTCGACATGATCGTGCTGGGCGAACGCGGCATCGCCGTCGCCCCGCATGACGACACGATCGTGATGAGTTTCGATCTCGACGCCGGGCTGCACGGGCATGGCATGGACGAGCTCGCCGAACTGCACCTGTCGCACACATGCATCGCCTTCAAGGAGGTGGTCGGCACCGGCAAGAAGCAGCTCGGCTTCCACGAGGTCGATCTCAAGACCGCCACCCGCTACGCCGCCGAGGATGCGGACGTCACGCTGCGGCTGTGGAAGCGGTTCAAGGCGCGGCTGCCGATGGAGCAGGCGACGCGCGTCTATGAGATGGTCGACCGGCCGCTGGTCCCCGTCATCGCGGGCATGGAGCGGCGCGGGGTCAAGGTCGATCGCGAGCGGCTGTCGCAGCTATCGACCGAATTCGCCGGGCAGATCGCCGGGCTGGAGGGCGAAATCCACGCACTGGCGGGCACGCCCTTCACCATCGGCAGCCCCAAGCAGCTCGGCGAGATCCTGTTCGACCGGCTCGGCCTGAAAGGCGGGCGCAAGGGCAAGTCGGGTGTCTATTCGACCGACGTCACCGAACTCGAACGCCTCGCCCGCTACGGCGGCGAGGCGGCGGAGATCGTCCGCCAGATCCTGGAATGGCGCCAGCTTTCCAAGCTGAAAAGCACCTATACCGACGCCCTCCAGGCACAGATCAACCCGAAGACGGGGCGCGTCCATACCAGCTACAGCCTGACCGGCGCGCAGACCGGGCGGCTCTCCTCGACCGAGCCGAACCTTCAGAACATCCCGATCCGTACCGAGGTCGGGCGGCAGTTGCGCGAGGCGTTCATCGCCGAGGACGGCCATGTCCTGATCGCCGCCGACTATTCGCAGATCGAGTTGCGGCTGGCCGCGCACATGGCCGACGTCCCCGCGCTGCGCGATGCCTTTGCAAACGGCGACGACATCCACAGCCTGACCGCCAAGGAGCTGTTCGGCGAGGTCAATCGCGACACGCGCGGGCGCGCCAAGACGATCAACTTCGCCATCCTCTACGGCATTTCGCGCTGGGGCCTGGCCGGTCGCCTCGACGTGTCGGCGGACGAGGCGCAGGCGATGATCGACCGTTATTTCGAGCGCTTCCCCGGCATCAACCGCTATATCGCCGAAACCCTGTCGAGCGTGCGCGAGAAGGGGTTCACGGAGACGCTGTTCGGTCGCAAGACGCATTTCCCGCGCATCGCCTCGCGCAACCAGGCCGAACGGCAGGGGGCCGAGCGCGCCGCGATCAACGCGCCGATCCAGGGGACCAGCGCCGACATCATCAAGCGCGCCATGGTCCGCATGGAACCCGCACTCGCCGCCGCAGGGCTGGGCCATGTGCGAATGCTGCTTCAGGTGCATGACGAACTGGTGTTCGAAGCGCCCGAGGCCGATGCCGAAGCGGCGGGCACGGTCATCCGCGCGGTGATGGCGGGGGCGGCCGAACCGGCGGTCACGCTGTCGGTGCCGCTGGGGGTCGAGATCGGCGTCGGGCGGAACTGGGGGGCGGCGCATTGATCCTCGCCCCGCCCCGGCCGGGATCGCGCGCCCGCTGATGGCGCAAAGCCAGGACATCGACACGCTCGCCAAGGGTGGGCGCACCAATATCGCAGGCTTCGTCCTGCGGCTCGCGGCGCGCATCCCCTTCCTGTTCATCGCGGGCCGCATCTATGGTCCCGAACTGGTCGGACGCTTCGCCATCGCGGTCGTGGTGGTCGAACTCGCCGCGCTGATCGCGACGCTGGGCATGAAGCGCGGGCTGGCGCAGGCGCTGGCCTCGACGGAACGGCCGCATGTCCATGTCGTGTGGGACGCGATGGCGCTGGCCTTCCTCGCCTCGATGGCGGCCAGCAGCCTGTTGTGGCTGTTCCCCGAGCTTCTCTATCCCAACAGCGCGATCAGCGGACTCGACCGCTGGCTGCCCGGCATCATCGTCGCCATCGCCTGGTCGGACGTGAGTCTCGCCGCGCTCGCCTATCGCCTGAACGTCAAGGCGGCGGTGACCGCGCGCGCGGTGGTCGAACCCTGGACCATCTCGATCGCGGCCTGGGCCTTTTCCTTCTTCACCATCCGCGACGGGCTGGTCCTGTCCTATGTCGCGTCGATGACGGCGGCACTGATCGCCAGCCTGGTGCCCTTTCTGCGCAGCTATGGCCTGCCCTATGGCTGGAGCCCGCATCTGGCGCGGGTCTTCGCGCTGGCCCGCGCCAATGCGCCGCTCGCCGGCGCCGACGCGCTGGAATGGGGCACCCGCAATGTCGACCGCTTCATCCTGGGCGTGATGTTCGAGCCGCGCATCGTCGGCATCTATTACATGGCGCAGCAGGTCGCCTCGCTGCCGCAAAAGCTCAAGACCAGCTTCGACCCGATCCTGGGGCCCGTCATCACCCAGAGCCTGGCCAATGGTGATATGGGCGCGATTGCGCGGCAGGTGCGGCAGGTCGCCTTCTGGATCATGGCGGCGCAGGGGTGTCTGGCGCTGATGGGATCGATCCCCGGCGAAGGCGTGATGGGCGTGGTCGGCCCGCAATTCGTGTCGGGCACCGCCGCGCTCGCCTTCCTGCTCTTTGCCGAGGTGCTGGCCTCGACCGGCGCGGTCTGCGAATCGGCACTGGTCTATACCGCGCGGCACCGGAACCTGATGATCTCGATCGCTATGCTGGGGGTGCAGATCGCCCTGAGCTTCGCGCTGATCCTCGCCATGCGCAAGCTCGGCTGGCCGGTGGAATGGCAGGCGGCGGGTCCAGCCGTCGCGCTGGCGGCGAGCGTGACGATGACCTCGGTCATCAAGGCGCGGGTGCTGGCGGGGATATTGAAGGCTCCGGTCTCCCCCTTCCGCTGGCCGCTGGTCTGGGCGGCGGGGGCGGCGGTTCTGGTCGGGGGCGCGTTCACCCTGCTGCCCAAGCGGCTGGAATGGGCCGAACTGCTGTTCGGCGAACCCGCCATCGCGGCGACCTATCTGCTGGTCCTGTGGCGCTGGGCTTTTGGTCCGGCGGACCGGGCGCTGTTCAGCAAGGCGCCGACGGCGGAAGAGGCCACCCTGCCCCATGCGGGCGGGATTACGCGGTAAAATACTCTCCGACAGGGGGGAGGTGGCAGGCTGTCAGGCCCGGCGGATGGGGGATTCCGCAAAGGTCATCCCTTGCGGCGCTCCCCTTCCACCACGGCTTCGCCGCGGTTCTCCTCCCCGTGCCGGGTAGGATCCGATCAATGCCGGAAGTGGCGCATCCCGGTGAACACCATCGCCAGCCCGGCTTCGTCCGCCGCCGCGATGACCTCATCGTCGCGGATCGAACCGCCCGGCTGAATCACCGCGGTCGCCCCCGCCTCGACTGCGGCCAGCAGGCCGTCGGCGAAGGGGAAGAAGGCGTCCGAGGCCACCGCCGAACCGATGGTGCGGGGCTCCGCCCAACCCGCCTTGTCGGCGGCGTCCTTGGCCTTCCACGCGGCGATGCGGGCCGATTCCAGCCGGTTCATCTGGCCCGCGCCGATCCCGGCGGTCGCACCGTCCTTGGCATAGACGATGGCGTTCGACTTCACATGCTTGGCGACGGTCCAGGCGAAGCGGCAATCGGCCAGTTCCTGCGCCGTGGGCACACGCTTGGTGACGACCTTCAGCATGTCGTCGGTCAGGCGACCATTGTCGCGGCTCTGGACCAGCAGGCCGCCCGCGATCGACTTCATCATCAGTCCGGGCCGCGACGGGTTGGGCAGTTCGCCCGACAGCAGCAGGCGAAGATTCTTCTTGCGGGCGAAGATCTCGCGCGCCTCCGGGCTGGCGTCGGGCGCGACCACGACCTCAGTGAAGATGCCCGAGATCGCCTCCGCCGTCTCGGCGTCGAGCGGACAGTTGCAGGCGATGATGCCGCCGAACGCCGACACGGTGTCACAGGCGAAGGCCGCGTTATAGGCCTCCAGCAGCGTCGCGCCGCTGGCCACGCCGCAAGGATTGGCGTGCTTGACGATCACCACGGTCGGCGGCCCGTCGAGGAATTCGCTGACCAGTTCCAGCGCGGCGTCGGCGTCGTTCAGGTTGTTGTAGCTCAGCGCCTTGCCCTGCAACTGCTCGGCCTGGGCGATGCCCTGCCCGCCCCGCTGCGGCAGATAGAGCGCCGCGACCTGATGCGGATTCTCGCCATAGCGCAGCGGCTCGGGGTGGCGGGTGAAGGCGAGCGGCAGGGTCGCCGGAAAGGCCTCGCCCTGGTCGGCAAAGGCGAACCACTGCGCGATCGCCGCGTCATAGGCGGCGGTGGCGGCAAAGGCCTTGGCGGCGAGGCGCTGGCGGGTCTTCAGCGTCGAGGCGCCGTCATGCGCGGCGAGATCGGCCAGGAAGTCGGCATAATCGGCCGGGTCGGTCAGGATCGACACATAGCCATGGTTCTTGGCGGCCGAACGGACCATGGACGGGCCGCCGATATCGATATTCTCGATGATCTCGGGGCGTTCCGCGCCCTTCGCGACCGTCTGCTGGAAGGGGTAGAGATTGACCACGACCAGATCGATCGCGCCGATGCCATGCTCGGTCATCGCGGTGGCGTGCGCGGGGTCGTCGCGCACCGCGAGCAGCCCGCCATGGACCATCGGGTGCAGCGTCTTGACCCGGCCGTCCATCATTTCGGGAAAGTTGGTGACATCGGAAATGTCGCGCACCGGCAGCCCCGCATCGCGGATCGCCTTGGCGGTGCCGCCGGTCGAGACCAGATCGACGCCCCGCTCCGCCAGCGCACGGGCCAGATCGATGACCCCGGTCTTGTCGGATACCGACAGCAGCGCGCGGCGGACCGGCACCAGATCGACGGAGGGAGCGGAGGGAAGCGAAACGGCCATCGGTGCAGCAGATCCTATGTGGGGAGCGTTGCCGGACCCGATATACCCCGATGGGCCGAAGCGCAAAATGTGATTCGGGAATACGTCTTTCCTCCCCTGCAAGGAGAGGGGGACCAGCGAGCTGGTGGAGAGGGTCTGCCCCTCGATGGCGCGAAACATCCTCTTCCCGCCAAGCAATGCCCCCGCTCAGAGCGCTCGCTTGAACGCCCAGCTGACATGCGCGCCGCCCGCCGGGGTTTCGCCGGTCACCACCATCTGCTGCGTCGCGATGGGGCGGCCGGTGCCATCGATCCACAGCGACTCCTCGATCGCCAACGCGCCGCCGCGACAGCGGAACTGCCACAATGCGCCGTCGTCGAGCCGCAGGATCGCCTGCCCACTCTCCGCCGTGACCATCGCCTCCACCCCGTCGCCAAGGTGGAAACGGAGCGCGAAAGGCATGCTGACCGCCTGCCGCTTGCGCCCCTCGGGCAACAACGCGTCCTCGCCCCGCAGTTCGCGGCCGTCGCCGGTCAGCAGCAATTGCCGCCGATGGACAAAGCCATGGCGGCGGACATAGCCGTCATGGCTCGCCTCGATCCGGCTGGCGGCGTCCGATTCCTGACGGCTCAGTTCCACCTCCGCGACACCGCGCCCCAATGTGCCGTCGGCATGGATCGCGGTAGAGTTGGAATCGCCCAGCGTCAGCGTCGAATGCGCCGCCGTCGTGCGCAGCCCATGCGCCAGACTCGCGGGCACCTGCGCCACGGTCGCGCGCGCGCCGCCGCAATTGACGACGATCCGCTGCGCCCCGTCCGAAAACTCGAAGGCGAGCGTCGAGGCGCAACCGCCCTCCACCGCGCGCGCGATCGGCGGGGGGGCGGCGTCCATGATCAGTACGGTCTGCCCGGCGGCCAGCCGCT
Organism: Facivitalis istanbulensis; assembly: GCF_040560405.1. Lineage (NCBI taxonomy): Bacteria > Pseudomonadati > Pseudomonadota > Alphaproteobacteria > Sphingomonadales > Sphingomonadaceae > Facivitalis > Facivitalis istanbulensis. The sequence goes on along the minus strand of NZ_JAVSCQ010000007.1, from coordinate 25,881 downwards.
GATAGCCCCAGTCGCCCGCCTGGCGCAGCGGCCGGGTGCGCACACCCGACGCGTCGATGACCGCGGCGATCCGCTCGGGCGTCTCCGGCCCCGACCCCTGCCAGCTCGACAAGGCGCGATCGCCATGCATCACGCCGAGCAGCGCGGAGATCATCCGCTGCAACCGCGCCTGGAACGGCTCGGGAAAGGGCAGGCCGCGCGCGTCATAGACTTCGCGCATCATGGTCAGCAGCATGACCGCGTCGAGCTGCACCGCCGGGCTGCGCGCGATCACGCCGCCATCGCCGAACAGCCCGGTGTCGAGCGCACGGGCCAACCCCGCCTCACCGAACGCCTGACGCGGATCGCCGCCCGCGAGCAGCAGCCCGGCCGCGATCACCCCGCACCAGGCGGCGATGCGCGGAACGCCCGCCGGCGCCTTGTCCGCGCCGCGATCGAGATGCCGGGCCCCGCGCGCCAGCGTGTTCAGCACCCGCGAGCGATAGACCAGGTCATTGGACGACAGGATCAGCGGCGCATGCGCGGTCCAGAACAGGATGCGCCGCCCCCACAGGTCGGGTCGCCACGCGACCGCATCGACCGTCTCGGCAAAGGCATCGAGCCAGCGGCCCATCAGATATTCGGCGATCGGCGCCCCCTGCGCCCGCGTCGCCACGGTGGACAGGTCGCGCAGCCACGCAAAGCTGTGCAGATGGTCGGCAAAGCCGGTCGACCAGTCGGGATGCGCGAAATCGATCGATTCGACGCCGCGTTCCTCCGCCCGCCAGTCGATCACCCCGCCCAGCAGCTTATGCCCGCGTTCGATATCGCCCAGGATCGGGTCCTGCGGCACCGCCATCAATTTCAGCGGATGCCGCCCCTTGAGCCGCAGCGTGTGGAGCGGGGTGCGCCAGGTGAGCCGGTGGAGATGCTCGCTCAGGCGGTCGGCCAGCGACAAACCACCGCCACCGACCCGGACCAGCCTTTTGCCTTCTTCGATGCTGTCGGCGCCTTGCGGGGCCGAACCCCGTTCCACCCGATCGCGCATCGCGCTCAACCGCGCAGGGCGGCGATATTGGCGGCGTAGTGCGCCGGGCCTCCGCGAAAGGCCGCCGTTCCCGCGACCAGCGCATCGGCCCCCGCCTCGATACAGCATTTGGCCCAGACCGGGTCGACCCCGCCATCGACCTCCAGATCGATCGCCCGACCGCTATGGTCGATCATCTTGCGGATCGCCGCGATCTTGCCGAGCTGGCTCTCGATGAAGCTTTGCCCGCCAAAGCCCGGGTTCACGCTCATCACCAGCACCAGGTCAACCATGTCGATCAGATAATCCAGCATCTTGGCGGGCGTGGCGGGGTTCAGGACGACCCCGGCGCGCTTGCCCAGCCCCTTGATATGCTGGATCGTGCGGTGGATGTGCGGCCCGGCCTCGGGATGGACGGTGATCGTGTCCGCCCCCGCCTCGGCAAAGGCGTCCAGATAGGCGTCGATCGGCGAGATCATCAGATGCACGTCGAACGGCTTGGCGGTGTGGGGACGCAACGCCTTTACCACCGCCGGGCCGATCGTGATGTTGGGCACGAAATGCCCGTCCATCACGTCGATATGGATCCAGTCGGCACCGGCGGCGTCGATCGCCCGGACTTCCTCGCCAAGCTTGGCGAAATCGGCGGACAGGATGGAGGGAGCGATGCGGACAGGATGCATGGTTTCGCCTTATCGCGATATTGCGCGCAAGTCAGCCTTTGCGTTGCAGCATGGCGATGAAGAACCCGTCCAGCCGCCCTTCTTTCGCAAGCATCGTCGGCAGGGTGCGGATCGTGCCCGTCCCGGTCAGGCCCGGCCAGTCGCCGGTGATCGGCACCAGCGCGTAATCGGGCCGCGCCGACAGGAACGCCTCGATCTGCCGCTCGCCTTCCTCGGGCTCCAGCGAGCAGGTGGCGTAGACCATGGCCCCGCCGGGCTTCAGCCAGTCGGCGGCCCGTGCCAGGATCTGCGCCTGCAATTCGGCCATCTCGGCAATGACGGCCGGGCGGACGCGGTAGAGGACATCCGGGTGGCGGCGGAAAATGCCGCTCGCGCTGCACGGCGCATCGACCAGGATCGCATCGGCCGGGGCGTCGGGAGCCCATTCGCGCAGGTCGGCGGTGACGACCGTCGCCGCCTGGTTCGTCCGCTCCAGATTCTCGTTGAGCCGTCCCAGTCGCGCCTCGGACTGGTCGACCGCCGTGACGGTCCAGCCCGCGCTGGCGAGTTGCAGCGTCTTGCCGCCGGGCGCGGCGCACAGGTCCAGCACATGGCCCGGCCCCTTGCCCAGCAACCGGGCCGGGATGGAGGCAGCCAGATCCTGCACCCACCACGCGCCCTCGTCAAAGCCCTGCAATTCCATCACCGCGCTGCCCGACGGCAGGCGGACATGGCCGGGCATCAGGCTGACGCCGCCCAGCCTGTCGGCCCATTCGGCGGTGGCGGCCGGATCGGCCAGCGTGAGGTCGAGCGGCGGCGGCGCGGCGATGGCATGGCCGGCGGCCTCGACCATCTCCTCGCCCCAATTGTCTTCCCAGCGCTGTTCGGTATCGCCGGGCAGCGCCGGGATTTCGGGGAGCAGCACCCCGCTCTTGGTGATCGTGCTGAACACGCCATGGACCAGCTTGCGCGGTCCGCCATCGACCAACGGCAGCACGGTGGCGATCGCGGCATGCGGCGGCGTGCCCAGCGCCAGCACCTGGACCAGCGCGATGCGCAGGGCGAAGCGCGCCTTGGCATCGTCGGGCAGCCGTTGCTTGGTCGCCGAGTCGATTAGCGCGTCGAGATCGGGCAGGCGGCGCAGCGTTTCCGCCGCGATGGCATGGGCGAGCCCGCGATCGGGCCCGCCGGTCAGCGCACGGGTGGCGGAGGCGAGCGCGGCCTCCAGCGGTTCGCCCCTGCGCAGCACCGCGTCGAGCAGGCGGATCGCGGCGCGGCGCGTGGCGGTGCCCAGCGGCTCGGGCGGACGCTGCGCGCCCCCGCGCCGATCCCCACCCGGTCCACCGGGGCGGCCCCCGCGCCGGTCGGTGCGGCCGCGAGGCGGGGAGGATTGGGGGGGACGTGTCACTTGGCAAAACTCCTGTCAGCCCCGACATGGGCTGCAATCATTGCCCCTTAGTCGAAAGGACCGCTTATGGGCCAGCGCCCCGACCATGTGAAACCGCCCGCCTATCTCTCCCGCAATCCGCCCGTGCCCCAGCCCGAGGCGAAGCCCGAGCCGCAGGACGATCCGCTGGGCCAGAATCCGGTGCGCTATGGCGATTGGGAATTGAAGGGAATCGCGATCGATTTCTGATCGGGCCGTGTCATCGCGGACGGGGCGAGGCCAGGACGGCCGCGCCCCGGCTGTCCCTCAAGGCCGGAGGATCACCGGCGTACTAACGTCCCCGCGCCCTGCCGGGTGAAGATCTCCAGCAGCATCCCGTGCGGCACGCGGCCGTCCAGGATCACCGCCGCGTCGACCCCCGCCTCGACCGCCGAGACGCAGGTTTCCAGCTTGGGGATCATCCCGCCCGAAATCGTCCCATCGGCGCGCAACTCGGCGATCCTTGCGGGGTTCAGGTCGGTCATCAACTCGCCCTGCTTGTCCAGCACGCCCGCGACGTCGGTCAACAGGAAGAAGCGCGCCGCACCCAGCCGGGCGGCGATCGCGCCCGCCATGGTGTCGGCGTTGATGTTATAGGTGTGGCCGTCCAGCCCGATCGCGACCGGCGCGATGACCGGGATGATCCCGTCGGCCGACAGGCTTTCGATCAGGCGCGGATCGACCGCCACCGGCTCGCCGACGAACCCCAGATCGACATGGCGCTCGATGCCTTTCAGCGGATCGGCCTCGCGCCCCTGCACCTTCTCGGCGATGACGAGCCCGGCATCCTTACCCGAGATGCCGACCGCGCGGCCCCCGGCGGCGGCGATCCAGCTGACGATCTCCTTGTTGATGGACCCGGCCAGCACCATTTCGGCAATCTGCGCGGTGGCCGCATCGGTGACGCGCAAGCCGTTGACGAACTGCGATTCGACGCCCAGCCGCTTCAGCATCGCGCCGATCTGCGGGCCGCCGCCATGGACGACGACCGGATTGACGCCGATCGCCTTGAGCAGCACCATGTCCTCGGCGAAATCGCGCTGGCGCTCGGGATCGCCCATGGCGTGGCCACCATATTTCACCACGAACGTCTTGCCCGCGTAACGCTGAAGATAGGGCAACGCCTCGGTCAGCGTCTCGGCCTTGGCGAGCAAGGCGGCGTCGGGATCGTGGTTGGTCATGGTCGCCCCCTTATCGCGCGCGGGCCGGTGGGAAAACTGGCAATCGTTACGCCCGGTCGAGACGCCGGCCCAGCCCGACGAACAGATAGATCAGCGGCGGCACCAGGATCGCCGACAACGACACCTTGGCGATCATCTGCCCGACGATCAGCCGACCGATCGGGAACGCGCCGTAAAAGGCGATGGTCACGAACAACAGCGTGTCGACCACCTGGCTGAGCATGCTGGCCACCGCCGCGCGCAGCCAGAGCAGCTTGCTGCCTTCGCGGCCCTTCAGCGCGGCGAAGATGGTGACGTTCAGCGTCTGCGACACGCCGTAAGCCACGATACCGCCCAGCCATATCCGCCAGGTGGAACCGAGGATCAGCTGGATCGCGTCGCGATTGGCCGGGATCATCTCGGGCGAGGGTGGCAGCATCCACACCACCCAGGACAGCGCCAGCGACACCAGCAACGGTACGAAGCCGACCCGCACCAGTCGCCCGGCGGTCGCCGCGCCATGGAGTTCGGCCACCGCGCTCGACGTGACGACCAGCAGGAGGAAGGCGAAGATCCCCGCCTCGACCGCCAGCGGCCCCACCAGCGTCACCTGCTTGTTGCCCAGCACGCCCGCGATACAGACCATGCCGCCATAGAAGATCGACAGGGCAAAAAGCGAAGGCGGGATCAGGCGGGGGCGGGCGGCGACGTCATCATGGTCCATCGTCAACCGCTAGCGCGAAATGGTCGCGTGGCAAAGGATTAGCGCCGCGTTCCCGTGCCGGCGCGGATTGTCGTGCGACCGCTTGCACCGCTCGCCGCGAGCGGCTCTACTCGTTGCGACACGGATAACAGGGGGAGCATCGATGCGATTGGCGAAATGGATCGGCGGGGCGCTGGCGGCCTGCACGCTGCTGCCGGGGCTGGCGGCGGCGCAGAACCGGCCGGACCAGAAGGCGTTCTTCGACCTCTACAAACAGCTTGTCGAAACCAACACCACGCTGTCGAGCGGCAGTTGCACCCAGGCTTCGGCGCAGATCGCCGACCGGCTGAAGGCCGCGGGCTATGGCAACGCCGACATCACGCTGTTTTCCGTGCCCGACCATCCCAAGGATGGCGGCATCGTCGCGATCCTGCCCGGCACCGACAAGGCGCTGAAGCCGATGCTGCTGCTCGGCCATCTCGACGTGGTCGAGGCCAGGCGCGAGGACTGGACGCGCGATCCGTTCAAGCTGATCGAAGAGGATGGCTATCTCTACGGGCGCGGCACCGTCGACGACAAGGCGATGAGCGCAATATGGGCCGATACGCTGATCCGCCTGAAGAAGACGCCGCCCAGGCGCACGATCAAGATGGCGCTGACCTGTGGCGAGGAAACGACCTTCGCGTTCAACGGCGCGGAATGGCTGGCCAGGAACAAGCCCGACCTGATCGCGGCCGAATTCGTCCTGAACGAGGGCGGCGGCGGGCGGCTGGACGCCAATGGCCAGCGCGAATTGCTCGCGGTACAGGTGGGCGAAAAGGCGGCGCAGAACTATACGTTCCTGGCCACCAATCCGGGCGGGCACAGCTCGCAACCCGTGCCGGAAAACGCGATCTACGAACTGGCCGACGCGGTGAAGGCGGTGCAGGGCTATGAATTCCCGATCATGCTGACCGACACCACCCGCGCCTTCCTGACCGCGACGGGGCAGAAGGTCGGCGGCCAGCTGGGCGACGCCATCGCGCGTCTGCTCGCCAATCCGAATGACAAGGCGGCGGATGCGATCGTCAGCCGCGACAAGGCGCTGCATGCGACGCTGCGCACCACCTGCGTCGCGACGCTGCTTCAGGCAGGCCATGCCGAAAACGCGCTACCGCAGCGCGCGACCGCCAATATCAATTGCCGCATCTTCCCCGGTGAGACGGTGGAGGGCACGCTGGCCAGGTTGAAGGCGCTGGCGGGGCCCAAGGTCACCGTCACCGTCAACGAGCCCATCCGCCCGACCGCGATCCCGCCCAGGCTCGATCCCAAGATCCTCGGACCGATGAAGACGCTGGCCGCCCGGCATTTCCCCGGCGTACCAATGGTGCCGATGATGTCGACCGGCGCGACCGACGGCATCTTCTTCCAGGCGATCGGCATCCCCGTCTACGGCGCGCCGGGCCTGTTCATCGACAAGGACATGTCGGGCATTCACGGCCTGAACGAACGGGTTCGCGTGGCGTCGCTCTATGACGGCCGCGACTATCTCTACGATCTGGTGCGCGCCTACGCCTATTGACCGGGACCGGGCGTGTCGCGGCAAAAGGCCGGGCACGCCCATCCCGCGCAAGGGGTCAGACGGACAGATGCTGCGCCAGGATCGACGCCCCGATCCCGATCAGGACGAAGCCGCCGATGATCCCGGCATAACGGCCCAGATAGGGCCCGATATGCTTGCCCAGCATCACCCCGACGGTCGCCATCAAGGTGGTCGTGCCACCGATCACCAGGCACGCGATCCAAATGTCCACGTTCATCAGCGCCAGCGTCACGCCCACGGCCGCCGCGTCGATGCTGGTGGCGATGGCGGTAACGGCCAGGCGCAGCACGCCGTTGCCGCCCGGCATTGCCTCGCCCGCCCCGGTGCCATCGTCCCGCCAGGCCTCCCGCACCATATAGGCGCCGACCGCGAACAACAGGCCGAACGCGACCCAATGGTCGTACTCGGCGATCCAATCGTTGAGCATGAAGCCGAGCAGCCAGCCGAGCGCCGGGGTCAATGCTTCGAAAAAGCCGAAGACGATCCCGACCTTGATCGCATCGGGCAGGCCGGTCCGGCGCTCCGTCGCCCCCCTGCCCAGCGCGGCGGCAAAGGCATCGACCGACAGCGTGGCACCCAGCGCGCCAAGGGTCAGAATTCCAGGCATCCGATCAACCTTCAGGGCCATGAACCGAACGATGCGCGCACCCGTGCCCACAAACCGTGGTGCGGCACCGTTGGTCTCGCCGGGCAGGTCGATCCTGCTGTCATCGCCACGGACTGGTCAGCCCGATCATGTTGACGAAGACCCTGCCATACAGCAGGTAGCTACTCCCCAATGGTTGAACCCCCATATATGGTGTCCTTCCACCATGCTAAACGATAAATCCGATCAAATCCATCCGATTGATCGGCTGCTCTCGTTGCACAGGGCGATCAAGCTGCCTGCCCGATGAACGCGCGCGCCACGCGCGGTTCAGCCTGTGGGGGGCATCCCCGATTCTCCGGGAGCCGATGATCGTTTTTTTGAGGGTATTCCAATGACCAAGTTCAGGACCGGCCTTCTGCTTGCCCTGGCCGGAGGTGCCATGCTCTCCGCGACCGCCGCCAACGCCCAGGACTGGCGCTATGACAATTACATGGCGGACAGGGCCTATCACAGCGCCGACTCGCATGCCTATCGCGCGGGGCGCGACCAGCGCGCGGCGGACGAGGCGGCCTATTATGGCGATTACCGCGCGGCGGATGCCTATGCCCATGCCGCCGCCGTCCGGCGGGCCGAGGCCCGGAATGACATGCATTTCGCGCGGCATGAACGCCATGCCGCGCGCTGGGACTATTGGCATGGGGGTTGGGGCGGCTGGGGCTATTGAGCCTTTGCCCGCCCGCCAAAGCAAAGGGGCCGGACGAGAGCCGGTCAGCCCTCGTAATCGGCACCCAGATTCTGGTTGCGCGGCGGCGCGGCGGCGGTCAGGCGCAGCGCCTCGGCCGAGGCCTGCAGGCTGCCGACATCGTCCGCCTCGTCCTCGTCGTCGATCTGGACGCGCTGCAGGCTGTTGACCACGGATTCTTCCAGATGGGTCGGACGAACCGTTTCTTCCGCGATCTCGCGCAGCGCGACGACCGGGTTTTTGTCGCGATCGCGATCGACGGTAAGGTCGGCCCCGCCCGAAATCTGACGAGCCCGCTGCGCCGCGAACAGCACCAGATCAAAACGGTTGGGAACCTTGTCGACGCAATCCTCGACGGTGACGCGCGCCATGCGTGTGTCCTTCGCAAATAATGCTGGGATGAAAGCAGGCCGCGTACCAGCAAAGCGCGCATAAGTCAAAAGCGTTAGGGGATGTGCAACACCGCATGGGCTGGATCGTTACGGATCCGAGAGGATGATGTGCGCCAGGAGCCCGATATTTCGCAGTCCGCCCCGCCCGAACAGCCGGTCTTCACCGTCGATGGCCAGGCGCTGACGCTGCTCGACACCGGCCCCCGGCGGCTGGAGGCGTTGCTGGCGCTGATCGACGGCGCGGCGGAAAGCCTGCGCATCCTCTATTATATCTACGCCGACGATACCGCCGGTCGACGGGTCCGCGACGCGATGATCGCGGCGGCGCGGCGCGGTGTGACCGTCTCGGTCATCATCGACGGGTTCGGCGCCGGCGCAGACGAGGATTTCTTTCGTCCCCTGGTCGCGGCGGGGGCGATGCTGTCCCGGTTCGAACCGCGCTTCGGCCGCCGCTATCTGTTGCGCAACCATCAGAAGCTCGCGCTCGCCGACGCCGATGGCGACGTTCCGCGCATCATCATCGGCGGTTTCAATATCGAGGACGACTATTTCGGCACCCCCGCGGACCAGAGCTGGCGCGATCTGGGCCTGTTGCTCGAAGGCCCGGCGGCGGCGCGGATGGCGGGCTATTTCGATGCGCTGTTCGCCTGGACGCAAGACTTCAGCGGGCGCCTGCGCGACCTGAACAAGGCATTGGCGCATTGGAGCGAGTCGGCGGGTCGGCTGCGCTGGCTGATCGGCGGCCCGACACGGCGGCTGTCGCCCTGGGCGCGGACGGTGCGCGACGACATGCGGCGCGGGCGGCGGATCGACGTGGTCGCCGCCTATTTCACCCCCAGCCCCTCCATGCTGCGCCGCCTGGATCGTGCGGGGCGGCGCGAGGCCGAGGTGCGGATCGTCACGGCGGGCAAGTCGGACAATGAGGCGACGATCGCGGCGGCGCGCTTCACCTATGCCGGCCTTCTCCGCAAGGGCGTTCGGATTTTCGAGTATCAGCTGACCAAGCTGCACACCAAATTATATGTGATCGACGATTCGGTACATATCGGCTCGGCCAATTTCGACATGCGCAGCCTGTTCGTCAATCTGGAGCTGATGCTCCGGATCGAGGACAGGGCCTTTGCGGCCCATGTCCGTGCCTATGTCGATGGCGAGGTCGCGCGGTCGGAGGCGATCACCCCCGACTGGTACAAGCGCCAGACCGGCTGGTTCCAGCGGCTGCGCCAGTTCGTCGCCTATCTGCTGATCGCGGTGATCGACCCGTCGGTCTCGCGCGGGCTCAACTTCGGGATCGAGTCGCCGGACGGGGAATGACGGACCGCATTCCTCTCCTTTCCAAGGGGAGGAATGCGCGACGCTCAGTCCTTCCAGGCCCAGTAGAGCTGGGCCGGCGGCACGTTCCACCATTCCATGTCATGGTCGATCTTGTCCCAGTGCGGCACCAGGAAGTCCTTCACCTTGGGGCTGAACTGATAGACCAGGAACGCGCCGCCGGGTCGCAGCACGTCATGCGTCGCCTGCGCGATCGCGGGACCGACGCCGGGCGGCAGCGTGGAGAAGGGCAGGCCCGACAGGACATAGTCGGCATGATCGAAACCATGGTCGCGCACGATCTTCTGCACGTCCGCCGCCGATCCGTTCACCGCGGCAAAACGCGGGTCGATGATGGTGTGGCGCAGATAATCGCAGAAATCGGCATTGGTATCGATCGCGATCAGCTTCGCGTCGGGCGCCATCCTGTCCAGAACCGGGCGGCAGAAGGTGCCGACGCCGGGGCCATATTCGACGAACAGCTTGGTGTTGGCCCAGTCGACGGGCGCCAGCATCTTGCGAATAAGCTTGCCCGAGGATGGGATGATCGAGCCCACCATCACCGGATGCTTCAGGAATTGCTGGAAAAACATCTGGCCGGGCGACGGATAACCCGTGGCATCGGTACGGGACTTGCGCGCGGCGGTGGTCGAGCTGGGCATCGAGTTCCTGTCGTTCGTGATCCCCGCGAGGAGGAAACGCGAGGGAAACCCCTCGTCGCACAGGTGCCGAACGACTTTCAAGCTATTGGGTTGCGCGGCAATGGCGCATTCCTTCGCAATCGGGACGGAGGGCAAGGGCATGATGGACGATCGCACGGAGCAGGTGGCGGTGATTTTCCTGTCACAACGCACGGCGGACGATGCCGAAGGCTATGCCGCGGCGGCCGACGCCATGGCCGATCTGGCCGCACGCCAACCCGGCTATCGCGGCGTCGACAGCGTGCGCGGGGTGGACGGCGCGGGCATCACCGTCAGCTGGTGGGCGGACGAGGCGAGCGCGCTGGCATGGCGGGCCCATCCCGACCATGCCCGGATTCGCGAACAGGGTCGCGCGGGATGGTATGCTGGCTATGAAGTCGCGGTGGCGACGGTGGCGCGGAGCTATCGCTGGGCCAAGCCATAGCTCCGCGCGCGCCGGTCGCGATCACTGTCCGTGCTCAGGCCGGCTTGTCCCCGCGCGGCGTCAACTGGCCCGGCGCGATGAAGCCGATCGGCTGGATCGCCGCCGCGTCCTGCTTCAACCTGGCCGCGATCTGTTCGTAATCCCGCTCCATCTCGGGGGTAACGCTGGCGCGCGCCTCGGTCAGCGCCTCGTCGAACGCGGCCATGTCGACCTCCTGCGCGCCCAGCGAGCGGCGCAGCGCGACCAGCCCGGCGCGACGCACCACATCGCCCAGGTCCGCGCCGGTGAAGCGATCGGTCCGCGCGGCGACATCGTCCAGGTCGACATCGGCCGCGAGCGGCATCCTGGCGGTCTGGATTCCCAGGATCCGCCGCCGCCCGGCCTTGTCCGGCACGCCGACATAGATGAGTTCGTCGAACCGACCGGGGCGAAGCAACGCGGGATCGACCAGATTGGGCCGGTTGGTCGCGCCGATCACGACGACCGATTGCAGTTCCTCCAGTCCGTCCATCTCGGCCAGGATGGTGTTGACCACCCGCTCCGTCACCTGCGGCTCGCCCAGCCCGCCGCCCCGTGCGGGGACCAGCGAATCGAGTTCGTCGATGAAGATCACCGTCGGCGCCACCTGCCGCGCGCGGGCGAACAGGCGGGTGATCTGCTGCTCGCTCTCGCCATACCATTTGGAGAGCAGGTCGCTCGACTTGGTGGCGATGAAATTGGCCTGCGCCTCACGCGCGACCGCCTTGGCGAGCAGGGTCTTGCCGGTGCCGGGGGGACCATAGAGCAGGAAGCCCTTGGCGGGCCGGATGCCGAGTCGCCGGAACGCGTCCGGGTCCTTCAGCGGCAGTTCGACGCCTTCCTTCAACTTCATCTGCGCGGTGTCGAGGCCGCCGACATCCGCCCAGCGGACGGTCGGCGCCTGGACCATCACCTCGCGCATCGCCGAGGGCTGGACGCGCTTCAACGCCTCCAGAAAATCCTCGCGCGTGACCGACAGCGTATCCAGCACCTCGGCCGGAATCGTCCGCTCCTCCAGGTTGAGGCGCGGCATGATCCGCCGGACCGCCTCGATCGCCGCTTCCCGGGTCAGCGCGGCGAGGTCGGCGCCGACAAAGCCGAAGGTGGTGCGCGCCAGTTCGGCCAGATCGACCTTGTCGCCCAGCGGCATGCCGCGCGTGTGAATGCCCAGGATCTCGCGCCGCCCGCGCTCATCGGGGACGCCGACCACGATCTCGCGGTCGAAGCGGCCCGGCCGCCGCAGCGCCTCGTCGATCGCCTCGGGCCGGTTGGTCGCGGCGATGATGACGAGGTTCGCCCGTGCTTCCAGCCCGTCCATCAGCGTCAGCAACTGCGCGACCAACCGCTTCTCCGCCTCGCCCTGCACCCGGTCGCGCCTGGGCGCGATCGAGTCGATCTCGTCGATGAAGACGATCGAGGGGGCGGACTTGGTCGCCTCCTCGAAGATGTCGCGCAGCCGCTGTTCGGACTCGCCATAAGCCGAACCCATGATCTCCGGCCCGTTGATGAGGAAGAACTGCGCATCCGATTCGTTCGCCACCGCACGCGCCAGCCGTGTCTTGCCGGTGCCGGGCGGGCCGTGGAGCAGCACGCCCTTGGGCGGCTCGACGCCGAGTCGCTCGAACAATTCGGGGTAGCGCAGCGGCAGTTCGACCATTTCGCGCAACTGGTCGATGGTCGCGGCCATGCCGCCAATATCGTCATAAGTCACATCGGCGCGGCGGGCCTCGCGCGGTTCCTCATATTCGGGGCGCAGTTCGACCTCGGTATTCTCGTCGATATGCACCACGCCCTTGGGGCTGGCGGCGACGACCGCGAGACGGATTTCCTGGAGCGCATAGGCAGGCGCGTTCATGAACTGCGCGACGCCCGGCGGCATGTTGGTGACCCGCTGCTGCCCCGCCGTCGCCACCACGTCGCCCTGGCAGAGCGGCCGGTTGAAGAAGGTACGCTTGAGCGCCTGCGCCGAGCCCTGAAGCCGCAGATTCTGTTGCGCCGGGGCGAAGACCACGCGAGTCGCCGGCTTCGATTCGACCTTGCGCACCTCGACGAAATCGCCCGAGCCGACGCCGGCATTGGCACGCTGCAACCCGTCGATCCGCAACAGGTCCAGCCCTTCGTCCTCCGGATAGGGGGCCACGGCGCGCGCGGGTGTCGCCTGCTTGCCCACGATTTCGATGACATCGCCTTCCGCAATGCCCATCGCGCCCATCAGGCTGCGCGGCAGATGCGCCAGCCCCCGGCCCGAATCCTCCGGGCGGCTATTGGCCACTTGTATCTTGCGGGTCGGCGCGTCGCTGTCGGCCATGATCGTCCCTTGGCTATCCGTTTCAACACGAAAGCGCGGGAGGTGGGGGCGGGTTCCGGCCAGCGAAAGGCCGCACCGCCGAACGGAGACAAAAAAAAGGGCCGATCGAAACGACCAGCCCGAAAAGTTTTTAGGAGAGGATGCCTGAAAGGCCCGTTCCTTTTGCGCCGCAGCACGCTATGTTGCAAGTGCGAAAAGCTTGGCTGTGATTGCACTTTATGCAATTCTTTGGCCGGGTACGGTGTTCAAACGACAGGTGCGAGATGCGCAGGCTGCCCCCGTTAGGTGCGATCGAAGCCTTCGTCCAGGTGGTTCGCCTGGGCTCCATCAAAGCCGCCGCCGAGGAACTGGCCCTGTCCGCGCCCGCGCTCAGCCGACGGGTCCAGACGCTGGAGCGCTTCGTCGGCAAGCCGCTGTTCGCGCGGCGGCATCAGGCAATGGTGCCCAACGAGGATGGCGAGACGCTGATGGAGCAGATCGCGCCCCTGCTCGACCAATTGTCCGACGCGGTCGAAGCGATGACCAGCGGGCAGGAGGTGTTGCGCCTGCGCCTGGGGGTCCTGCCGCTCTATGCAGCGCAGCGGCTGTTCCCGCATATGGGGCTGTTGCGCGCGGCGCATCCCGAACTGCATCTCGATATCGACACCGCCGGCCACGGCATCGCCCGGCTGGGCGAAGGGCTGGACGCGGTGATCGCGCTCGGCCGCGAGATCGACCCGTCGCTCTATGCCAAGCGGCTGGATTTCAACAAAGTCTATGTGATCGGATCGCAGCGGTTGCTCGAAGGGCCCGATCCCCTGCTCCGCCCCGAACAGATGAACAGCATGACCGCGCTGCTGCACCGGGAAATGCCCGATGCCTTCACCGCCTGGTGCCAGGCGGCGGGGCTGACCAACATCAAGCCCAAGGCGATCGACTTTTTCGACTCGGGCGGGCTGATGCTGGAGGCGGCGGCGCAGGGGATGGGCGTGGCCTTCATGCACGCCAGCCATTTCGAACATGCGCAGGATCCCCGGCTGGTCCGTCTGTTCGATATCGAACTGGACAGCCCCTACAGCCATTGGTTCGTCTGTCGCCCGCGCGCGCTGCAACAAAAGTCCGTGCGGTTGTTCCATGACTGGCTGATCCGCACGCTCTACCCGGCGGCGGCATAGCCTTTCGCGCGCATCCGCCAAGCCATCGCGCGCGCCATGACGACAACAGAAACACGGCCAACGACAAAAGCCGCACGTCCGTCAGGACGGCGGCTTCACGCCCGCAAGCCATTCACGGGGCGGCGCACAAGGCCGCCCGGCCGTGAATTACTTGATCTTGGCTTCCTTGAACTCGACATGCTTGCGCACGACCGGGTCGTACTTGTTGAAGCTCAGCTTCTCGGTCTTGGTGCGCGGGTTCTTCTTGGTGACGTAAAAGAAGCCGGTATCAGCCGAGCTGACGAGCTTGATCTTGACGGTGGTCGGCTTGGCCATGACCTTGTTCCTGTATGCGTGAAAAAGCGAAAGCGGCAGCCGGAGCCGCCGCTGTATAAGGGCCGCGCATGGCCGATGTGACGGCGCGAGTCAAGTATTGCGCCCCATTTAAGCCGCTCTTTACGGCCAGGCGCGTAGCTTTACACCCCCATATCACGGGGTACCCGGTCCCTCTGCCGGGTGACGCATCGGGTGGGGAGGCCATGGGACGAACGGCAATGGGCGCGAACGACTCGCACGGGACAGGCGAATCAGCGGCCGATATTCGGTCGCAACTCTGGGCGCGAATCGCCGCGCTGGATGTCGCCGTTCCCTATGCCGCGCCCGCCGATCTGGCGCGCGAGGTGGAGGTGATCCGCCGCATCGCCCATGCGCACGGCCTGAGCCCCGCGGTCACCGTCACCCACTTCATCGACCGCGCGCTGGCCCGCGCCGAGACTATGGGCGGAAAAGAGATAGGCGGCGGGACGATGCCGCCCGTCCATGGCTGGCTGGCGATGCTCCACGACGCGGTGGCGAGCGAACGACAGGATTATGACGCCGCGGACCGTTTCGCTACCGCCTGCTCGATGCGACTGGCGCACTGATGGATGCCTTGATGATCGCGCTGGTCGTCGCGCTGCTCGGCCAGGCCGGGGATCGTACCGGATGGCTGGCGGCGCGGCTGGCGGATCGCGATCGCCGCCCCGGGCAATTGGCGGCGGGGCTGATGCTCGCGATGGCCCTCGTCGCGGCGCTGGCGGTGGTGGCGGGG
This sequence comes from Facivitalis istanbulensis, assembly GCF_040560405.1. Taxonomy (NCBI): domain Bacteria; kingdom Pseudomonadati; phylum Pseudomonadota; class Alphaproteobacteria; order Sphingomonadales; family Sphingomonadaceae; genus Facivitalis; species Facivitalis istanbulensis. The sequence continues at coordinate 10,634 of NZ_JAVSCQ010000007.1, read as the reverse complement.
CGGTCACTGGCCGCGTCGCTGACGCCCGAGGCCAAGTCCCTTCTGCTCGCGGTCGCGCTGGTCCTGCTCGGGATTGGCGCGTTTCGTGCCGTGAAACCGCCCGCGATGCGGTGGAGCCCGGCGCGACTGGGCTCGCTGGGTGGGGCGTTGCTAGGCGGCGGGGTGCTGATCGCCGGCGGCGGGGTCGGCTTCGTCCTCGCCGCCGCCGCCGCACGTTCCCCCCTACCCTGGGCCGCGTTGCCGGGCGCGCTGATGGGCACGCTGGGGGCGGTGGTGCCGCCGATCGTGCTGGGCGAGCGCGAATGGCTACGCCTCCCACTGCGCGCGGTGCGGATCGGCACGGGCCTGGTGCTGGTGCTGGCGGGGCTGGTCATCGGCCTGTCGAGCCGGGGGCTGATCTAACCCGTCGATCACTCAATACGGGCTTTGTCCTTGGACGGCGTGGAGCTATTCCGTCATCGGGTCGTTTGCACAACGATCCAGACAGCGGGAGCATGTCCATGTCCGATATCAATCCGGCGCTCGATACGCCGACCGATCTGAACCGCAATGCGACGGCAAGCGTCGCCGATGCGCTGAACGGCGCACTGGCCGACTGCTATGCCCTGTATCTGAAGACCAAGAATTTCCATTGGCACGTCTCGGGCCCGCATTTTCGCGACTATCACCTGATGCTCGACGATCAGGCGACGCAGATCCTGGCCGTGACCGACGCGATCGCCGAGCGCGTGCGCAAGACCGGCAACGTCACGCTGCGATCGATCGGCGATATCGCGCGCCGCCAGACCATTGCCGACAATGACCAGGAATTCGTGGCGGCCGCCGATATGCTGGTCGAGCTGCGCGACGACAATCTGAAGCTGGTCGAACGTTTCCGCACCGTGAAGGATGCGGCCGAAGAGGCCAGGGACAATGCCACCAGCGGCGTCGTCGACGACTGGACCGATCAGGCCGAGGAACGCGCCTGGTTCCTGTTCGAGGCGGCCCGGAAGGGCTGAGCCCCGCTCCCGGCGTCCATAGCAAAGCCCCGGTGAAAGCCGGGGCTTTTTCTTTGCCGGGAGGGATTGATCGGTTGGGGCGGAGATACCCGGCCCATTGCACCTTCGATTGCCATGTTCGACAGGGCGATGCTAATGCATGTCAACCTTGTCATGTGCTTGCCGGATCCGCATCATCCATCGCCCGGACCAAGCAGAACGGAATAGCCGGAGGATCGTCGAATGCGTTGTGCCGTCCTAGCGTCCGCTGTCCTGCTCGCCGCCTGCGGATCGAGCGAGAAATCCGCCACCATCGGCGGATCGACCTTCTCGACGGACGAGAGCAAGGGCACCGCCTCCATCACCACGGACAAGGGCACGATCCGTACCGCCGAGGGCGAGGCGGCGGCCAAGGTGGAGATGCCCGCCTATGCGCCGCGCTATCCGGGTGCGACCGTGACCGGCGTGATCGAGACCGACGCCGAGGGCAGCAAGCACAAGATGGTCACGCTCAGCACACCCGACGCGATCGGCAAGGTGGCCGACTTCTACAAGGCGTCGCTGACAAAGGCGGGCTGGAAGATCCCCGCCTCCTTCATATCGGGCGACGGCGGAATGCTCTCCGGGCAGAAGGACGGCAAGGAGGTGTCGATCGCGATTTCGCGGGACGAGGATGCCAAGACCAACCTGGTCGTGACCTTTCCCAATATCTGACGATCGATGATGGTGCCGGATCGAACCCGGTCCGTCCGCCATCGTCGTCCGTGACGCCGGAACACCAACCCTCCTGGCCGGTTAAGCCCTTATCAGGTCAGGAGGATTACCCATGCTCAAGCTTGCCATCACCTTTCTCGTCGTCGGATTGATCCTCGGTGCGCTCGGTTTCGGCGGCATCGGCGGCGCCTTTGTCGGGATCGCCAAGATCCTGTTCTTCATCGCGATCGCGCTGTTCGTGATCTTCCTCGTCCTCGGGCTGCTCGCGGGCAAGTCGGTGAAGAACGCGATCGACTGAGCCCGCGATGCGCGACTTCGCCGCGTTGCTCGACGCGCTGATCTACACTCGGTCGCGCAACGCCAAGCTGAAGCTGGTCGCGGATTATCTTGCCGCCACGCCCGACCCCGACCGGGGCTGGGCGATGGCGGCCTTGACCGGCGATCTCGACCTGCCCGGCGTCAAGCCCGCGCTCATCCGCGCGCTGATCGAGCAGCGGGTCGATCCCGTCCTTTTCCGGATGAGCCGCGACTATGTCGGCGATACCGCCGAGACGGTCGCCCTCCTCTGGCCCGCCCCCGAACCGCCGCTCGATCCCGCCCCCTTGTCGCTCGGCGCGGTGGTCGAGCGGTTGCGGCACCTCTCGCGCGCCGACGCGCCCGTGGTGCTTGCCGCCATGCTCGACCGGATGACGGCGGAAGAACGCTTCGCGCTGTTGAAAATGGCCACCGGCGGCCTGCGCATCGGCCTGTCGGCACGGCTCGCCAAGACCGCCTTCGCGCAAGCTTTCGGCCTGGATGTCGAGGCGGTGGAGGAGGTTTGGCACGGCCTCTCCCCGCCCTATGCCGCGCTGTTCGCCTGGGGCGAGGGCAAGGGGGCGCAGCCGACTCCCGTCGATGTGCCGGTATTCCGCCCCTTCATGCTGGCGCATCCGCTGGAGGATTTGCGGGTCGACCTGACGGACTATGCCGCCGAATGGAAATGGGACGGCATCCGGGTGCAGATCGTCCATGTCGCGGGGCAGACCCGGCTCTATAGCCGCACCGGCGACGATGTGACCGGCGCCTTTCCCGACGTCGCGAGCGCCTTCGACGCGGTCGGTGCGGTCGATGGCGAGCTGCTGGTCAAGGGCGAGCATCAGGGCGGCACGCTGGACGATGGCGGCGGCGCGGCCAGCTTCAACGCGCTCCAGCAAAGGCTCGGGCGCAAGACCGTGTCGGCCAGGATGCTGGCCGACTATCCCGCCTTCGTCCGGCTCTACGACATATTGGTCGACGGGACCGAGGATGTCCGCCCCCTTCCCTGGACCATGCGGCGCCAGCGGCTGGAGGCGTTCGCCGCGAAGCTCGATCCCGACCGGTTCGATGTCAGCGCAGTGATCGAAGCAGAGGATTTCACCGCGCTGGAGGCGTTGCGCGCCACTGCCCGCGATGCCGCGATCGAAGGCGTGATGCTCAAGCGGCGCGACTCCCTTTACAGTGGCGGGCGGCGCGCCGGGCTATGGTATAAATGGAAGCGCGATCCGCTGACCGCCGATTGCGTGATGATGTATGCGCAGCGCGGCAATGGCCGCCGGTCGAGCTATTATAGCGACTACACCTTTGGCTGCTGGACCGAGGCGGGCGAGTTGCTGCCGGTCGGCAAGGCCTATTCGGGTATCACCGACGAGGAATTGCGCCAGCTCGATCGCTTCGTGCGGGCGCATACCGTGCAGCGCTTCGGCCCGGTGCGCGAGGTCGAGAAGACGCTGGTGCTGGAGATCGCGTTCGACTCGATCCACGAGTCGAAACGCCACAAATCGGGAGTCGCGATGCGTTTCCCCCGGATCGCCCGCATCCGCACCGACAAGCCTGCCGCCGAAGCGGACCGGATGGAGATGCTGCGGCGGCTGGTGACGTAACTCCCCCCTCCCTCCCGTCGCAAGGGGGGAGGGAGAGACCGTCAGTCGCCGACCCGCTCGATATCGGCCCCGACCGCCGAGAGCTTTTCCTCCAGCCGTTCATAGCCGCGGTCCAGGTGATAGACCCGGCTGACCGCGGTTTCGCCCTCCGCCGCCAGTCCGGCCAGGATCAGGCTCATCGAGGCGCGCAGATCGGTCGCCATGACGGGCGCGCCGGTCAGCTTCTGCACGCCCTTCACCATCGCGGTGCGGCCATGGACCTGAATGTCCGCGCCCATCCGCGCCAGTTCGGGCACATGCATGTAGCGATTCTCGAAGATCGTCTCGGTCAGCGTGCTGGTGCCGTCGGCCTTGCACAGCATCGCCATGAACTGCGCCTGCATGTCGGTGGCGAAGCCCGGGAAGGGCGCGGTCGACAGGTTCAGCGGCTGGAGCGGGCCATGGGCGACGACGCGGATCGAATCGCGGCGTTCCTCGACCGTCACCCCGGCCTCGGTCAGCGCGGCGAGCGTCGCGCGCATGTCATCGGCACAGGCGCCCACCAGCTCCAGGTCGCCGCCGGTGATCGCCGCGGCACAGGCATAGGACCCGGCCTCGATCCGGTCGGGCATCACCGAATAGGTCGCGCCATGCAGCCGGTCGACACCCTCGATGGTCAGCGTCTCGGTGCCGACACCATCGATCCGCGCGCCCATCGCGATCAGCAGCCGGCACAGGTCGACGATCTCGGGCTCGCGCGCGGCGTTGCCGAGAACCGTCGTGCCACGGGCCGTCACGGCCGCCATCAGCGCATTCTCGGTCGCACCGACCGAAACCACCGGGAAGGTGTAGCGGCCACCCGACAGGCGGCCACCCGGCGCGCGGGCCTTCACATAGCCCGCCGTCAGCTCGATTTCCGCGCCGATCGCTTCCAGCGCCTTCAGATGCAGGTCGATCGGGCGATTGCCGATCGCGCAGCCGCCGGGCAGCGACACCCGCGCCTCGCCCGCGCGCGCCAGGATGGGGCCGAGCACCAGGATCGACGCGCGCATCTTGCGCACGATGTCATAGGGCGCCTCGGTCGAAAACAACTGGCCGGCGCGGATCGTCATGACCCGGCCGAAATCCTCCGGTCGCGTCCCCTCGATCCGGGTCGAGGCGCCGATCTGGTTGAGCAGATGGCCAAAGCCGTCGACATCCGCCAGTCGCGGCAGGTTGCGCAACGTGACCGGCTCGTCGGTCAGGATCGCGCAAGGCATCAGGGTGAGCGCGGCGTTTTTCGCGCCCGAGATCTTCAGGCGGCCCGACAGCCGGTTGCCGCCGCGAATGAGGATACGGTCCATAGACCCGCCCTCCTAGACGAGCCGTGCGCCACCGCCAAGGGGCCGACCCGTCGATCCGCGACGTTCTCCCGCGATCCGAAACGGGCTTAAAGTCCGGGCCACCAAATGGTCCGCACACGCCGGTCCCGCCCCGCCGAACCGGCGTCAGGCCGCAGCCATGCTCGTCGCAAACCACGGACGGGACGGAAGAAAACGCAATTGATCGACATTAATGCCCTCGGCCCGCTCGATGGGTAAGGCATTCCCCCCCAAGCGGGGAATGGAGTGTCAGTGTCAAATTGCGGCCTTGCCGATCGCCTGGAATGTTGGATCGCACTAACGCCCGCCGAAAGACGGGCCCTGGCCCGATTGGAGGAAAAACCCCGGCCCATAAGGCGCGGCATGGTGTTGCTGGACGAACGCGGACGGAGCGAGGATCTGTTCGTCGTCCGGGACGGCATGTTGATGTGTTATGTCCTGCTCGACGATGGCCGCCGCCAGATCGTCCGCTTCCTGTTTTCGGGCGATCTCTTTTCCCTGTCGGCGCTGGCCTATGGGCGCTCGCCCGACACGGTGGTGGCGATGTCGAACGCGACCGTCTGCGCCTTCGATCGTAGCGAGGTCGCGCGGCTGGCGACCGACCATCCCCGGCTGATGAGCCTGCTCCTTGTCCTCAACCAGATCGAGCGCGTCATCACTACCGACCGGCTGGCGGGACTGGGCCGCACCTCGGCCCGGACGCGGGTGGCGACGCTGCTGCTCGCGCTGCGCGCGCAGATGCGACAGGCGGGGATGGATGTCGACACCGCCTTCTCGCCGGGGCTGACCCAGGAGGAGATGGGCGACGCGATCGGCCTGACCGCCGTCCACGTCAACCGGATGCTGCGCCAGCTCGAGGAAGAGGGGATGATCGCGCGCGAGGGCGGGCGGGTGATCCTGCACGACGAGGAACGGCTGGCGCGCCAGGTCGGCTATGTCGACCGGTACGAGGGGCTGGACCTCAGCTGGTTGCCACCGGGGCGCTGATCCGCCCGGCCCCTCGGCACCGGGCTCAGCGCAGGGCGATCGTCACCCCGTCGATCACGAACTGTACCGCCAGCGCCGCGAGCAGCACGCCCAGCAGGCGGGTGATCACCGCCTCGATCTTGGCGCCCAGCAACCGCATCAGCGGCCCCGCCGCCAGCAGCGCCGCCAGCGTCAGGATCAGGATCGTCCCCATCGCCGCCAACACCACGGCCGAGCGTTCCCAACCCTGGTTGCGGCTCATCAGCAACATCACCGTCGCGATCGACCCCGGCCCGGCGATCATCGGCATCGCCATCGGGAAGATCGACACATCCTCCGCATCATGCGGATCGTCGGCGACCTTGGCCGCGCGATCCTCGCGCCGCTGGGTCCGCTTCTCGAACACCATCTCCAGCGCGATCAGGAACAGCATGATGCCGCCCGCGATGCGGAACGCCGCCATCTCGATGCCCAGCCCGTGCAGCAGGGCCTCGCCGAACAGCGCGAAGACGAACAGGATGATCGCGGACACGGTGACCGCACGGATCGCCATCGCCCGGCGATGCCGCGGTGTCGCACCGGCCGAAAGGCCCGCATAGATCGGCGCGCACCCCGGCGGATCGATCACCACGAAAAAGGTGAAGAGAGACGAAATATAGAGTTCGAGCACCGGGTTACAGCGCCGCTTCGTTGATCGCGACGCCCGCGCGCCGTCCCGCCGACACCAGCGTGTTGCGCAGCAACACGGCGATGGTCATCGGCCCGACTCCGCCCGGCACCGGGGTGATCGCGCCCGCGCGGGTCGCCGCCACGTCGAACTCGACATCGCCGACCAGCCCCGCCTCGGTGCGGTTGATGCCGACATCGATGACGCTGGCGCCGGGCTTGATCCACGCGCCCTTGACCAGGCCGGGCACGCCCACCGCCGCCACCACGATGTCCGCGCGGCCGACCACCTCGGCCAGGTCGCGGGTCCGGCTGTGCGCGACCGTCACCGTGCAGCTTTCGCCGAGCAGCAGCTGCGCCATCGGCTTGCCGACGATATTGGACCGGCCGACGACGACCGCGTTCATCCCCGACAGGCTGGGGTGGATGCTCTTCAGCAGCATCAGGCAGCCCAGCGGCGTACAGGGCACGAAGCCCTCGACACCCGTGGCCAGCCGCCCCGCATTGACGGGGTGGAAGCCATCCACATCCTTGTCGGGGTCGATCGCCTGGATCACCGCCTGCGCATCGATCTGGCGCGGCAGCGGCAACTGGACGAGGATCCCGTCGACCGCCGGATCGGCGTTCAGCCGTTCGACCAGCGCCAGCAGCGTCGCCTGATCGGTATCGGCGGGCAAGCGATATTCCAGGCTTTCCATCCCCGCCTCGCGCGTCGCCTTGCCCTTGGACCGGACATAGACGCTGGAGGCGGGGTCCTCGCCCACCAGCACGACCGCGAGTCCGGGCGCGCGGCCGGTCGCTTCGCGGAAGGTCGCGACCTGGGTGGCAATACGGGTGCGGAGGCCGGCGGCAAACGCCTTGCCGTCGATAATCGTGGCGCTGGTCATGGCGCATCGCCATAAAGCGCCTCGGCGACGCGCGCCAGCATTTGCGGGTCCCCCACGATATGCAGGCGCTTGATCCGGGCCGTTTCTCCCGCCACGATCGTCACCGCGCGCTTGGCCACGCCGAACCGCTTGGCGACCAGCGGCACCAGCGCCGCATTGGCCGCGCCGTCGACCGGCGGGGCCGAGAGGCGCGCGGCGAAATGCTCCTCGGTCCCCGCCACCAGCGCGTCACGCCCCCCGCGTGGCGTCACGCGCACCGCGATCTGGATACCGTCGTCGCGCAAGGTCCAGGCCGGCATGGCGCGTCAGCCGACGACGACCGAGCCACCATATAGCTGCTGCGCGATCGCCGCGTTCAGGACCTTGTCGAGGATGATGACCGCCAGCAGCACGACCATCGGCGACAGGTCGAGCGCGCCGAAATCGGGCAGGATACGCCGGATCGGGCGATAGAGCGGATCGGTCATGCGTTGCAGCGCGTACCAGACCGAACGGATGAAATCGTTCGAGGTGTTGATGACGTTGAAGGCGATCAACCAGGACAGGATCGCCTGCACGATGATCACCCACCACACGACATTGAGAAGAATCTGCAGAATCTGAAGGATGAGGATCAACGGAGGGCGCTCCCGATTGCGGATGCCCCCTTATCTAGGGCGCGGGGGGCGGAGGGGCAACAATCCACCCCCGGCCGCGTCGCCGATCCTGACGCAGGCGGAACGAACCCGCTTTCCCGAGCGTCCTTGCCGTCATGGGACAGGAGAATCGCCAGGCACGGCAAGAGGGGAAACGGCGCTGGCCCTGGGGCCGGATCGCACTCGGTCTGGCGTTCGGCCTGCCGGTGCTGCTGCTCGTGATCCTGGCGGCCTTTCCCTGGGGCATACTGAAGGACATGGTCGCGCGACAGGCGACGGCGCGCTTCGGACGACCGGTCACGATCGAATCGGCCCGCCGGGTGGACGGGTTCGGTTTTCATCCCGTCCTCGCGGTCGAAGGGCTGCGCATTCCCCAGTCGGATTGGGTCGGGGCCGGACAGGGCGACTTCGCGCGGCTGCGACGCGCCGAGATCCGCTTTTCCGTCTGGCCGCTGCTGATCGGGCGGTTCGAGCCGGAGGATATCCGTGTCTCGGGGCTCCGGCTGGCATTGGTGCGCGACAAACAGGGGCGAACCAACTGGTCGCGCCCCGGCGAAACGAAGGAAAAGGACGAAGGCGGCGGCGGCAGCGCGCTGCAGGGGCTGATCGTCACCGACAGCGTGATCGCCTATCGCGACGCCAAGCAGGATCGCGACGCGGTGCTGCGCTTCTCCGCTGATCCGGCCAGGGGCGTGCTGGCCGAGGGGACCGGCACGGTGCGCGGGGCGCCGGTGCGATTGCGCTTCACCGGCGCGCCGGTGAAATCCGGCGCCTGGCCCTTTACGGCGGCGATCACCGGCGACCAGCTGACCATGAAGGCGCGCGGTACGATGGACCGACCGCTCGACACCGATGCGATGACGCTCGACCTGACCGCCCGCGCCGATGACCTCAAGCGGATCGACGCGGTGATCGAGGCCGGCCTGTTCCAGACGGAGGCCGTCACCCTGGCAGCACATGTTCGCCATGATCGGCCGCGCTGGACGATCAGCGACCTGAAGGGGCGGATCGGCCGCTCCGACTTCGCCGGGCGGTTGACGGTCGACAAGAAACAGGGCCGCACACTGCTCGATGGGGAGGTTTCCGCCGGACAGCTCGATTTCGACGATCTATCCTCGGCCGAGGCGCGCGCGCAGGCGGTCGCGCTCGAAAAGCGGATCGGCCCCCGGCTGGTGCCCAATATGCGGATCGATATCGGCAAGATCGATTCGACCGACGGCACCCTCGCCCTCCGCGTGGACCGGGTGGTCAGCGCGCAAGGCCCCTCGCCGATCACCGGACTGACGGGGCGGATGGTGATGGATCACCAGCGGCTGACCCTCGACCGCATCCGCATGACGCTGCGCCAGGGCGCGGTCACCGGACAGGCGGTGATCGACCAGCGGGGCGGGCGGCCGGTGCCGACGCTGACGCTCGACCTGCGGCTGACCGGGGCGAGCGTCCTGGCGCTGTCGGGACAGGACAAGATCAGCGGCCGGGTCGCGGCCCGCGCCTATCTGCAAGGCGCGGGCGAGACGGTGCGGGCCGCGATCGGGCGATCCGATGGTCGGATCGGGCTGGTCGTCGATAACGGTTCGCTACCCGATCGCTATGCCGCCGCGCTCGGTTTCGACGCGGGTGGGGCGTTGATGGCGGGCAAGAACGCACGGGCCGGCCTGCGCTGCCTGATCCTGGGCGTTACGATGAAGGACGGCACGGGCCGCGCCGATCCGCTGATCGTCGATACCTCGCGCAGCCGTCTGGACGGGACGGGGACGGTGCGCTTCCCCGACGAAGCGCTCGCGCTGCGCCTGACCGGCGCGCCCAAACAGGGTGCCGTGGTGCGGCTCGCGGGCGCGGCGACGGTTGGCGGGACGATCCAGAGGCCCGACCTGGTCATCCCGCAAGAGGTCAAGTCGGTCGGCAACATCTTCAAATCGATCGGCCGCGCAATCACGCGCCGTTCGGGTCCCGAGGCGCAAGATGCCGATTGCGCCGGACTGGCGCGGCGGGTGCTGCGATAGCGCGCTCGGTCGCCGGACATCCCCGTGACGTCATTGCCGCGAAGGTCGGGATCGGTTCGCGGCGGAGCGGGCGGTTCGTTGCGTGCCAGATGATATGGAGAGAGGCCACGGCCTGGGTCAGGGTAAGGATGGGGTTTCGGGACAAGCACCGTGCCGGAAGGCGCCCCTCCTGATTCTCGACCCCGGCGAAGGCCGGGGCCCAGTTTCGGTGTCCCTCGTGGCCCGCGAGCCGATCGCCCCACCATCGCCCGCCCCCCGGCTTTGCGCCGGGGGTGCGGGGCGGGTTGAGGCTCAGACCTTGCTGGTCAGTTCGGGGACGATGGTGAACAGGTCGCCGACCAGGCCGATATCGGCCACCTGGAAGATCGGCGCGTCCTCGTCCTTGTTGATCGCGACGATGACCTTGGAGTCCTTCATCCCAGCCAGATGCTGGATCGCCCCCGAAATGCCGATCGCGACATAGACGTCCGGCGCGACGATCTTGCCCGTCTGCCCGACCTGATAGTCGTTGGGCGCATAGCCCGCATCGACCGCCGCGCGGGACGCGC
>NZ_JAVSCQ010000006.1:0-138846 GCF_040560405.1 Facivitalis istanbulensis | reverse complement strand
CATGCAGGTCTCCAGCCCCATGGCCTTCACCCCCTCGACCATCGCCACGACCCTGTCCATGTCGCGGTCCTTCGGGCTGCGCCACGCCGCACCCATGCAGAAACGCTGCGAGCCCGCCGCCTTGGCCGCCGCCGCCGCCGCCAGCACGGCCTCCACGTCCATCAGCTTTTCGGCCTTCACATCGCTGTCCGCCGACGCGCTTTGCGAGCAATAGCCGCAATCCTCCGGGCAGCCGCCGGTCTTGATCGAACACAGCGTGCACAACTGCACCTCGTCGGCCGCATGATGTGCGCGGTGGACCGTCGCCGCGCGGAACAGCAACTCGGTGAAGGGCAGGTCGAACAGATCCGCAACCTCCCCCCGGGTCCAGTCGGTGCGCAGGCCCGGTGCGGCCGGGGAAAGCGCGGTCATCATCGTCATCACGTCTCGTCCTGTCATGCGTCCGCCTCGGGCGGCATATTATGTCCCAGCAGCCTCAGCACATCCGCGGCCGCCTTCACAAGATTGGTCCCAGGCCCGAAAATCGCCTGCACCCCGGCATCATACAGCGCCTGATAATCCTGCGACGGGATAACGCCACCCGCGATCACCTTGATATCCGCCCTGCCCGCCTCGCGCAGATGATCGATCAGTTCGGGGATCAGGGTCTTGTGCCCCGCCGCCAGGCTCGACGCGCCGACGACATCGACGTCCCGGGCGAGCGCCAGCCGCGCGGCTTCCTCCGGCGTCTGGAAGAGCGGGCCCGGCACCACCTCGAACCCCAGGTCGCCGAACATCGACGACACCAGATTGGCCCCGCGGTCATGGCCGTCCTGCCCCATCTTGGCGACGAACAACCGGGGCTTGCGGCCGAGGCGCCGTTCCACCGCCTCGACCCCGCGCAACAGCCGCGCCCAGCGCTCGTCCTCGGCATAGGCCCCGCCATAGACGCCCGATACCGGGCTCGGCTGCGTGCCGAACCGCCCGAACACATCCTCCAGCGCGGCGGAGATTTCGCCGAGCGTCGCGCGGGCGCGGGCCGCCTCCACCGCCAGCGCGAGGAGGTTGGCGTTCCCACGCGCGCCGTCGCGCAGGGCATCGAGCGCCGCCCGTGCCTGTGCCTCGTCGCGCGCGGCCTTGACCCGGCCGATCCGCGCCACCTGCCCGGCGCGCACCGCATGATTGTCGATGTCGAGGATTTCCACCGGCGCCTCGTCGGCCAGCCGGTATTTGTTGACCCCGACGATGACGTCCTCGCCACGGTCGACCTTGGCGGCACGCGCGGCCGCCGCCTCCTCGATCATCGCCTTGGGCCAGCCCGCCGCGACCGCCTTCGCCATGCCGCCCTCGGCCTCGATCCGCTCTATGAGCGTCCAGGCGCCATCGACCAGGCTCTGGGTCAGGCTCTCGACATAATAGCTGCCGCCCAGAGGATCGACGACCTTCGTCATCCCCGTTTCCTCCTGGATCACGATCTGCGTGTTGCGCGCGATCCGGGCGGAGAAGTCGGTGGGCAGCGCGATCGCTTCATCGAGCGCATTGGTATGCAGGCTTTGCGTCCCGCCCAGCATCGCCGCCATCGCCTCGATCGTGGTGCGGATGACGTTGTTATACGGGTCCTGCTCGGTCAGCGACACGCCCGATGTCTGGCAATGGGTCCGCAGCATCTTGGAGCGTTCGTCCTTCGCCCCCAATTGCGTCATCGCCCGGTGCCACAACACCCGCGCCGCGCGCAGCTTCGCCACCTCCATGAAGAAGTTCATGCCGATCGCGAAGAAGAAGGACAGGCGCCCGGCGAACGCGTCGATGTCGAGCCCGCTCGCCACGCCGTATTTCACATATTCCATGCCGTCGGCGATGGTGAAGGCCAGTTCCTGGAGCTGCGTCGCTCCCGCCTCCTGCATGTGATAGCCGCTGATCGAGATGCTGTTGAACTTGGGCATCTCGGCGGAGGTATAGGCGAAGATGTCCGAGATGATCCGCATGCTCGGCTCAGGGGGATAGATATAGGTGTTGCGGACCATGAACTCCTTCAGGATGTCGTTCTGGATCGTCCCTTCCAGCTTGGAGCGGTGAACCCCCTGCTCCTCGGCGGCGACGATGAAGAACGCCAGGATCGGGATCACCGCGCCGTTCATCGTCATGCTGACCGACATCGCATCGAGCGGAATGCCGTCGAACAGGATCTTCATGTCCTCGACGGTGTCGATCGCCACGCCGGCCTTGCCGACGTCGCCCGTCACGCGCGGATGGTCGCTGTCATAGCCCCGATGCGTCGCCAGGTCGAAGGCGACCGACAGCCCCTTCTGCCCCGCCGCCAGGTTGCGACGGTAAAAGGCGTTGGACTCCTCGGCGGTCGAAAAACCCGCATATTGCCGGATGGTCCATGGCCGTCCCGCATACATGCTCGCCCGCACGCCGCGCGTGAACGGCGCGAAGCCGGGCAGGCCGGGGTCCACCGCGACATCCGCCGCCGTATAGAGCGGCTTGACCGCGATCCCCTCCGGCGTCCGCCAGATCAGATCACGCCCCTTCACCTCCTTGGCGGCCAACTTCTCCCAATCGGCCATGTCAGGGCGCTCGGCCATCCACCACTCCTCATCCACATCTTGCGCGCGTCGCGCATCGCGTTCGACAGGGCGAAATCGTCATTCGCCCATACGCGCTGTCGTTCAGCGCCCCTGGAAACGCGGCGGGCGCTTTTCAAAAAAAGCCCTGCCGCCTTCCTCGCCATCCTGCGTCGCCCGCGCGGCGCGCTGGTCCTCCGCCTCGCGCGACAGGGCCGTGGCGTAATCGCCCTCCAACCCCGCATGAAGCGCCCGGCGCATCAGCCCCAGCGCCACGCTTGGCCCCGCCGCCAGCCGCTCGGCAAGCGCAAGGGCCTCGGCGTCGAGGGCCTCATCGGCGACGACCTTGTGGATCATGCCCCAATCGAGCGCGCGGCCCGCCGGAACCCGCTCGCCCAGCAACATCATCTCCGCGGCGCGGGCGCGGCCGATCAGGCGCGGGAGCATCCAGCTTGCCCCGCCATCCGGGACCATGCCGATATTGACGAAGGCGTGGAGGAAATAGGCATTCTCGCTCGCCACGCAGAAATCGGCGGCCAGCGCCAGGCTGCATCCAATCCCCGCCGCCGCGCCGCGTACCGCGCTGACCACCGGAATGGGCAGCTCGGCCAGCATCAGGAACAGCGGGTTGAAATGATCGACCAGCGCACGGCGCACCGTCTCGGGCCCGACATCCGCGCCCGAAATATCCGCGCCAGAGCAAAAGGCACGGCCCTCTCCCGCCAGCAGGACCGCACGGGCATCGTCCCGTTCCGCCAGCGCCTCGCCGATCCGATCGAACAGCTCGGGCGGCGCCGCGTTCAGCCGCTCGGGTCGGTCCAGCGTCAGGACCAGCACATTGCCCCGTCGCTCGGCGCGCAGCATCGCCTCGCTCAATGGCCCTCTCCCGGCATTTCCATCAATTCGACCAGCACCCCGCCCATGTCGCGCGGGTGGAGGAACACCACCGGCGTCCCGTGCGCGCCGATCCGGGGATCGCCCAGCAAGGTCGCGCCCTTGGCCTGCAGTCCGGCGATGGCAGCGGCCATATCCGCGACCTCGAAACACAGATGATGCTGGCCACCCGCCGGATTCTTCCTGAGGAAATTGGCGATGGGTGAGGTTTCGTCCAGCGGCTGGATCAGTTCGATCTGCGCATTGGGTGCGTCGATGAAGCACACGCGCACGCCCTGCGGCGGCAGGTCGAACGGCGCCCCGATCGCCTCCGCGCCAAGCAGATGGCGATAGGTCTCGACCGTCTTATCGATCGAGGGCGTGGCGATGCCGACATGGTTGAGACGTCCAAGCGTCATGCGATGCTCCCTCGGCCGACCGATACGGGGCAAGCGCCCGTTTCCCGCCGTCCCGCGACACGCTCAAAGCGGCAGGTTGTCATGCTTCTTCCACGGGTTGGCGAGATCCTTGTTGCGCAGCTTGCGCAAGCCCAGCGCGATGCGGCGGCGGGTCGAATGCGGCTGGATCACCTCGTCGATAAAGCCCTTGCTCGCCGCCACGAAGGGATTGGCGAAGCGTGCTTCATATTCCGCCGTCCGCTCGGCAATCTCCTCGGGCGTCCGGCCGCGGAAGATGATCTCGACCGCGCCCTTGGCCCCCATCACCGCGATCTCGGCCGTCGGCCAGGCATAATTGAGATCGCCGCGCAGATGCTTCGATGCCATCACGTCATAGGCCCCGCCATAGGCCTTGCGGGTAATGACCGTGATCTTGGGCACCGTCGCCTCGGCATAGGCGAAGAGCAGCTTGGCGCCATGCTTGATGATGCCGTTATGCTCCTGCGCGGTGCCGGGCAGGAAGCCGGGCACGTCGACAAAGGTCACGATCGGAATCTCGAACGCATCGCAGAAGCGCACGAACCGCGCGGCTTTCCGGCTGGCATTGATGTCCAGCACCCCGGCGAGCACCATCGGCTGGTTCGCGACGAAGCCGACCGTGCGCCCCTCGATCCGGCCGAAGCCGGTGATGATATTGCCCCCATGCGCGGGCTGCACCTCGAAGAAATCGCCTTCGTCCACCACCTTGGTGATGAGCTCGTGCATGTCATAGGGCTGGTTGGCGCTGGCCGGGATCAACGTGTCGAGGCTGTCCTCGCGCCGGTCCCAGGCGTCCGCGGTCGGACGCTCGGGCACGCCCTCGCGATTGTTGGCCGGCAGGAAGTCGATGAAGTCGCGCGCCGCCAGCAGCGCCTCGATATCATCCTCGAACGCCACGTCCGCCACGCCGGTCCTGGTCGTGTGCGTCACCGCACCGCCCAGCGCCTCCTGCGTCACGACCTCGTTCGTCACCGTCTTCACCACGTCCGGACCGGTGACGAACATATAGCTCGAATCCTTCACCATGAAGATGAAGTCGGTCATGGCCGGGCTATAGACCGCGCCGCCCGCGCACGGCCCCATGATAAGGCTGAGCTGCGGCACCACGCCCGACGCCAGCACATTGCGCTGAAACACCTCGGCATAGCCGCCCAGCGACGCCACGCCTTCCTGGATGCGCGCGCCGCCCGAATCGTTCAGGCCGATCACCGGCGCGCCGACCTTCATCGCCATGTCCATGATCTTGCAGATCTTCTGGGCATGCCGCTCGGACAGCGATCCGCCAAAGACAGTGAAGTCCTGGCTGAACACGAAGACCAGCCGGCCGTTGATCGTGCCCGAGCCCGTCACCACCCCGTCGCCGGGCACGACCTGCTCGGTCATGCCGAAATCGGTGCAGTTATGCTCGACGAACATGTCGAGTTCCTCGAAGCTGTCTTCGTCGAGCAGCACGTCCAGCCGCTCGCGCGCGGTCAGCTTGCCCTTGGCATGTTGCGCCGCGACGCGCGTCTCGCCGCCGCCAAGTCGGGCGGCACGGCGCAGGTTTTCGAGATTCTGTATCGTGGATGACATGGCTTTTCCAATCGCCCCGATCTTGCGGCAACCGGCACGTCATGCAACTGTGGTTTTGCAAACGAAGTTGTGGAATGTTCACAAGCCATGTCGGGACACGTCGCGCGGAGCCATTTCGCGGGCCATCGGGTGCGGGAATTGCGGCGGCGGCTCGGCATCAGCCAGGCCGCGATGGCGGCCGAACTCCGGCTCTCCATCAGCTATCTGTCACAGATCGAGAGTGGCGACCGGCCCCTGACCGCCTCGGTCCTCGCCGCCATCGCCGAGCATTACCCGTCGGACTGGAACGGGATCGACCCCGATGAAGGGGCCAAGCTCCTGATGGGCCTGATCGAGGCCTCGACCGACACCAGCATGCCGCAGACCATCGATGATCGTCGCGAACTGGAAAAGCTGGTCCGCCAGCAGCCCCTCGTCGCGCAGCGCCTGCTCAGCGTCTATCGCGCGCATCGCCGGACGCTCGAACAACTGCGCATTCTGGACGAGACGGTCGAGAGCAACGCCAGGGGCGTCCGCCTGCCCTGGGAAGAAGTCCGCGACTGGTTTCAGGTGCATGAGAATTATGTCGACGGGATCGACCGGCGGGCGGAGGTGCTGGCGTCCGAGCTTGGGTCCGGAGATCCGAGGGAGCGGATCGAACGCCGGCTGTTCGACAGCTTCGGCGTGCGGGTGGACACCTGTTCGCTGGAAGGTTCGACCGACGGGCATGTGCTGCGCGACTATGACGCGGTGCGCCGAATTCTTCGGCTGGACAATGGCCAAGCGGCGGAAACCACGCTGTTTTCACTGGCCTATCAACTCGGTCGGCTCGAATTCGCCGAACAGATATCGGAGATCGCCTTTGAAGGGCAGGCGACCTCCGATGGCCGCAGCCTCTTGAGCGCGGGGCTCGCCAATTATGCGGCCGGCGCCATTCTGATGCCCTATGCGGCATTCCGCGACGAGGCCCGCGCCAGCCGCCACGATGTCGATCGATTGCGACGGAGCTTTGGCACGAGCTTCGAGCAGACCTGCCACCGGCTGTCGACGCTGCAACGACCGGGCGCCGCCGGGGCCCCCGTCTTCTTCTGTCGGGTGGACATGGCGGGCAACATCACCAAGCGCCACTCCGCCACGTCCCTGCAATTCGCGCGCTATGGCGGCGCGTGTCCGCTATGGATCGTCCACGAAGCCGTCGCGGTGCCCGACCGGATCCTGGTGCAGCTTGGCGAAACCCCCGATGGCGTGCGCTACGTCTCGATGGCGAAGGGGCTGGTGAAACCGTCCGGCGCCTATCGGCGGACACCGCGCCGCTATGCGGTCGCGCTGGGCTGGGAAGAACGGCACGCCGACCAGTTCGTCTATTCGGACGACATCGCCGCCGGCTCACCGGCGACGCAGTTGGGCAGTTCCTGCCGCATCTGTCCCCGCCCGGATTGCAACCAGCGCGCTTTCCCCCCCGCCGCCGCCCGGATCGAGCTGGACCTGGATGCCCGTGGAGTGATCCCCTACGAAATCAAATGATCCACGCGGCGGGGTCCGGCATCGGATCCGGCAAGCGACGCCGCTTTACTCCACGCGCTCGATCACCATGGCGATACCCTGCCCACCACCGATGCACATGGTCGCCAGGCCATAGCGTCCGCCGATCCGCCGCAACTCGTAGATGAGCTTCACGAGCAGGATCGCACCGGTCGCGCCGATCGGATGCCCAAGAGAGATGCCCGATCCATTCGGATTGACCTTGGCCGGGTCGAAGCCAAGCCGATCGGCGACGGCGCAAGCCTGTGCGGCGAACGCCTCGTTCGATTCGATGACGTCGATCTGGTCGAGCGTGACGCCTGCTCGCTCCAGCGCGATCGGAACGGCGGCAACCGGGCCCACGCCCATGACGCGCGGCTCGACGCCGGCATGGCCCCATCCCAGGATGCGGGCCATCGGGGTGATACCCTGTCGTTCCACCGCAGACGCCGATGCGAGCACCAGCGCCGCCGCGCCGTCATTGAGGGAACTCGAATTGCCCGCCGTCACCGAGCCATCCTTCTGGAATGCCGCACGCAGGCCAGCCAGGCTTTCCAGGGTGACATCGTCGCGCACATGCTCATCCACCGCGAACATGCGCGTCTGCCGCCCCTCCTTCACCGCAATTGGCAGGATCTGCTCCGCGAAGCGCCCCTCGGCCTGCGCCCGTGCCGCCCGCGCATGGCTTTCCACCGCCAGCGCGTCCTGACGATCGCGACCGATGCCATATTCCGCCGCGATAGTCTCGGCCGTCACCCCCATATGGCTGCCGTCGAACGGGTCGCTCAGCGTTTCGATCATCGCGTCGGCCATGGTGATCGGCCCCATCTTCTGGCCAAATCGCGCCGCCGCGACATGGTGAGGCGACCGGCTCATGACCTCCGCACCGGCCGCCACGGCGACCTCGGCCTCGCCCAGCGCGATCGTCTGCGCCGCCGAGATAACGGCCTGCAAACCGGAACCGCACAGACGATTGAGCGTCAGCGCCGGCGCGCTCACCGGCACCCCCGCATTCACCGCGGATACCCGCGCCACATAGGCGTCCTTGGGCATGGTGGGGATCACCTGCCCCATGAAAACATGCTGGACGTCGCCCACCTGGAAGCCGGAGCGCGCGATCGCCTCCGCCATGACCTTGGCGCCCAGTTCCGCCGGGGGCGAGTTCTTCAGGCTTCCACCGAAATCGCCAATGGCCGTGCGAATGCCCGAGACGATGAATACCGCTTCCATATTCCGGCTCCTCTCCATTTTCCGCAGCCATATCGCGGTTCTTGACGCAATGCAGCATGAAATCGGGCGTCTTTGCCCTGCAGAGGGCCAGTGCCCGCGCGCGCGCCCCTAAGATCCGAAACGGTCTCTTACGCCGATGATCAGTATATCTTCGGTTGGCAGAAGACACGGGACCACGACGGAACTCAATCACCATCGTCCTGGCGCCTCAACCCTGCCATTATGATCGCCAACGCCCGCTCCAGCGCATCATTCTCCTCAAATCCCGGCATGGTGGCCGCCGCGATCAGCATCCTGTTGACGAGCCGCATGTCCGCGACCGTGACGCTGGCCGCGACGCTGCCCGCCGCGATCGCCTGCGCCAGCACGGCGCCCAGCAACGCGTCGGCGCGACCGCGTAGCGAGGCGACGACTTCGTCCAGCAGATCGCTCTCCGCTCCGACAAGGGCCTTGGCATGGAATGCCGTCACGACCCGCTGACGCCGCATGAAATCCGCGAACAGGGTGGGACTGCCCGCATTGTCCCGGACGAACGACGACAGTTCGTCGAGGCGCGTTTCCAGCACCGCCACGATGATCGCATTGCGATCGGCGAAGTTGCGGTACAGCGTTCCCCGGCCGACGCCCGCGCGTTCCGCTATTCCCTCCAGCGCCACGCCATATCCATGCTGCTCGAACAGGTCGGCGGCCGCCGCAATGAGCCGATCGCGCCGTACCTGCGCGTCCTTTCGCATTCTTGCCTCGCTCGATCTTCAACGCTAAACCGGACACTCAATGTCCGCTTAACAATAGGCCGTTTCAATGCCCCCGTCCATGTCGCGACCACCGCCCATCATCCTGGAGCGCACGCCCGACTGGCACCCGGACGAGGTTCCGATGATCCCGGGCTCGCCCGCATCGGTGCGCCATTCGCCCGCCTTGCGCGTGGCGTATCTGACGATCGGGGTCTTGATCACGATCACCAGCGGGCTGGGCACCGCGCTGGTGACCGCCAATCTTCCCCAGATCCAGGGCACGCTGGGCCTCACGCCGGTCGAGGGCGCGTGGCTGCCCGCCGTCTATGTCATGGTCAACCTGTCGGCCAATCTGGTCCTGTTCAAGGCGCGTCAGCAATTCGGCATCCGCCATTTCGCGGAGGCCGCGCTGCTCGCCTATCTGGCGGTGACGGCGCTGCACCTGGTCATCAACGATTATCAGACGGCGCTGCTCGTGCGCGGCGTCGCGGGGTTCGTCGGCGCGCCGCTCAGCTCGCTGGGCTTTTACTATGTCATGCAGGGTTTTCCCAAGCGCCTGCTCGGCAATTCGATCGTCGTGGCCTTTGGCCTGACGCAATTGGCACTACCCATCGCCTGGCTGTTGTCGCCCGCCCTGCTCGACCTCGGCAACTGGCAGACGCTGTATCTGTTCGAATTCGCGCTCGCCCTGTGCACGCTGGCGGCGGTGGTCTCGCTGAAGCTGCCGCCCGGCATCCGCATCAAGACGTTCGAGCGCACCGATTTCCTCACCTTCATGCTGGTCGCCCCCGCCTTCGGACTGATCGCGGGCGTCCTGTCGCAGGGCCGTTTGCAATGGTGGAGCGAGCAGCCCTGGATGGCATGGGCGCTGATCGCCGCCATGGCCTTGTTGTTCGTGGCCTTTTTCATCGAACATCATCGCGCCAACCCGTTGATCCAGACACGCTGGATCGGCACGGCCGAGGTGGCGCGCTTCGTGATCGCGGCGCTCGCCTTTCGCCTGATCCTGTCCGAACAGAGCTTCGCGGCCGTCGGCCTGCTGCGGACCCTGGGCCTGGGGCCGGATCAGTTCGGCCTGTTCTATCTGGTCATCATCGCCGGCGTCCTGACCGGGATCGCGATCGGGGCCTCGACCTTCGGGCCGAAGACGATGATGCCGATGGCCATCGCCTCGGTCGTCCTCGTCCTCGTCGCCAGCCTGATCGACAGCGACGCGACCAGCGACACGCGCCCGAACACGATGATGGTCAGCCAGTTCATGGTCGCGGTGGCCGGTGCGCTGGTGATGGCGCCGCTGATCCTGAACGGCATCATGGCCGCCATGAAGCGCGGCCCCGATCACATCATCACCTTCGTGATCCTGTTCACCATGACGCAGACCGGCGGCGGCCTGCTCGGCCCGGCGCTCTATGGGACGATCCAGCAATATCGGCAGCATGAATATTCGGGCCAGATGACCAGCCATGTCGATCCGTCCGATCCGATCGTCGCGCAGCGTCTGGCCATGCAACGCCGGGTCTTCGCCGCGCGCGTCACCGATCCGGTGCTGGGCAGCGCGCAGGGCACCGCGCTGTTGCAGCAGATCTCGACACGCGAGGCCCATGTCCGCGCCTATAACGACATCTTCCGGCTGAACGCGATGATCGCGTTCGCCTTCCTCCTATGGGGTCTGTGGCGTGTCGGCCTTCTGATGCGGGCCGCCCGCAACGCCCCGCGATCCGCCGCAGCCGCGGCCGCCAGTTCTTCGATGTGAGATCCCGATGACCGATACCGCCCCGAACCGCGACATGGCGGCACCGTCCGCCGCGTCGGAACAGAGCCTGACCGAACAGGACCCGGCCACCGACGCCGGTGTCCCGGATCCCTCCCCGCCCAAGAGGATCAAGACGAGCCGCCGCACGATCGCCATCATGGCCGCGGTGTTCGTCGCCGGCGTCCTGCTCATCCTCTACGCATGGCGGCTATGGCCGTTCACCAGCCCGATGGTCACGACCGAAAACGCCTATGTCCGGGGCCAGATCACCGCGATGGCGCCCCAGGTGGCGGGCTATGTCGTCGAGGCGGACGCACGCGATTTCGCGCATGTCCGGCGCGGTCAGGTGCTGTTGCGCATCGACGACCGCATCTATCGCCAGCAGCTCGACGCCGCGCTCGCCCAGCTTCGGATCGCCAAAGCCGATCTGGCGAACTGGTCGCAGACGCTGGCGCAGAACGAGGCCATGCTGCGCACCCGCCAGGCCGATCTGGCCCAGGCGGGGGCGGAGCGCGCGCGCGCGCAAGCGGACATCGCCCGTGTCAGCGAACTGGCCTCGCGCGGGTCGGTGAGCGTGCGTGAACGCGACCAGGTGCTGGCGACCGAACGGGCCTCGGCCGCGTCGATCGAACGCGCGCAGGCCGCGCTCGAGGGGCAACGCCAGACGATCCTGGCGACCCGGGTGTCGCGCGAATCGCTGGAAGGCCGCGTCGCCCAGGCGCAGGCGCAGGTCGATCTCGCGCGCATCAACCTTGCCAACACCGTGATCCGCGCGCCGCGCGACGGGCAGATCAGCGAAGCCTCGGTCCGTGTCGGCCAATATGTCCAGGCCGGGTCGCAGCTGATGTTCCTCGTCCCCGATCAATTATGGGTCGTCGCCAATTACAAGGAGACGCAGACCGCGCGGATGCGGCTGGGCCAGCCCGCCAGCTTCACCGTCGACGCGCTCGACGGAGCCCGGCTGACCGGCCGGGTCGAGGAACTGGCGCCCGCGACCGGATCGGAATTCAGCGTGCTGCGGCCCGACAATGCCAGCGGCAACTTCACCAAGATCGTCCAGCGGCTCACCGTGCGCATCCGCATCGATCCCGGTCAGCCGATGGCCCAGCGGTTGCGCCCCGGCATGTCGGTGGTGGCGAGCGTCGATACGGCGGCATCGCCTTCGCCCGGGGCGACGCGATGATCGCCCGGTCGCTGTTCGCCGCGAGCGCGCTGGCCCTGCTTGCGGGTTGCGTGCCCGCGCATCGCCCTCCCCCGGCGCAAGCCAGCGTCGCCGCGCCGCAGGATTGGCGCGAAACGGTACCCGCCGGGGCCGTGCCGGTCTCGGCGGACTGGTGGCGGCAGTTCGGCGACCCGGCGCTGGCGGCCACCATCGAGCGCGCGCTGGCGAACAATTCCAACGTGCTGATCGCCGCCGCGCGCATCGACGAGGCCGAGGCGCAACTTCGGCTCGCCGGAGCCGCGCGCCGCCCGACACTGAACGCGAGCGGGGGCGCCGCCTATGACCGCTCGCTCAGCCAGGTGACCGGGCAACCCACCGAAGTCTTCGCCCTTCGTCCCCAACTGGGCGCGAACTGGACGCTGGACCTGTTCGGGCGGCTGCGGGCGCTGAACGACTCCGCGCGAGCCGCCTATGTCGCGAGCGTCGCCGACCGCGACGCCGTGCGCCTGTCGATCGCCGCCGCGACCGCGCAAGCCTATGTCACGCTGCTGTCGATCGATGCCCAACTGGCGGTGACCCGCCAGACATTGGCGTCGCGGACCGAGGCGCGCCGCATCGCGCAAGACCGCGCCGATCTGGGCTATAGTTCGCAGCTGGAACTGACCCAGGCGCAATCGGAATATGAGGCGGTAGCGCAGGCGATCCCGCAGTTGGAGCAGGCCCGGCGGTTGCAGGAAAACGGGCTGCGCCTGCTGACCGGCGATCTGCCCGGCCCGGTCGCGCGCGGCACGCTGATCGCGCTCGCGGTGCCGCCCGTCCCCTCGCTGCTGCCATCGGACCTGATGCGACGGCGTCCCGACATTGCCGCCGCCGAAGCGCGGCTGGCGGCGGCGGACCGCGTCATCGCGTCACGCCGGGCGGAGTTCCTGCCCGATGTCACCCTGTCGGCATCGGGTGGCGCGCTGTTCGTCGACAAGCTGAACTATGATCCGGTGTCGATCTGGAGCCTGGGCGCGAGTGTCCTCGCTCCGCTGTTCCAGGGTGGCCGCCTGACCGCCCGGCTCGATCAGGCCAATGCGCAGCGCGACCAGGCCGCGCTCGCCTATCGCGACACGACGCTCCGCGCGTTCGGCGAGGTGGAAAACGCGCTGACCAGCGAGCGACGGCTGCGCGAGCAGATCGACCGCGCGCTTGCGCGCCGCGCCATCCTGCAACGCTCGCTCGTATTCGCCCATGATCGGTTCCGGGGCGGCTATGCCTCATATCTCGACGAACTGGATGCGCAGCGGAATCTGTTCTCGGTCGAGCTGAACGCCATCGGTGTCCGCGAGCAGCAGCTCAACGCAATGATCCGCCTGTGGGCCGCGCTTGGCGGCGGTTGGGACACCGCCGCATCGGCCAGCCATGAACGATAATGTCCCGGTCGCTCTTTCCACGACCGATCGCGATCGATAGGCTTGGCGCATGACACCGCATGCGCGGCCCCCGTTCGGCGGGCCACATCAGGAAGGTTGGCAATGATCCACAGACGCTCATCCCCGATCCCGTCGCCGCGCAGGAGGGCCGACGCTCCCCAATCGCCGCATAAGGGGATGACGCATGCGTGACGAAGCCGTCGATCCCCTAACCCCGGCCCATTATGATGTCGTGATCGTCGGTGGCGGCCATGCCGGCGCGCAGGCGGCGATCGCCTTGCGCCAGGAGAAGTTCGCCGGGACGATCGCGATCATCGGCGCGGAGCCCGAACTGCCCTATGAACGCCCGCCCCTGTCGAAGGACTATCTGAGCGGAGACAAGGTCTTTGATCGGCTGTTGATCCGTCCCGCCACCTTCTGGGCCGAGCGCGACATTGCGTTCATCCTGGGCGAGCGGGTGGTCAAGGTGGACGCGACAGCGCGAACGCTGAACACCGATACCGGGCGACAGGTCGGCTATGGCGAGCTGATCTGGGCGACCGGCGGCGAGCCGCGCCGCCTGAGCTGCGACGGGCACCATCTGCGCGGTGTCCATGCGATCCGCACCCGCGCCGATGTCGACCGGCTGCTGGGCGAACTCTCCCATGCCGAACGGATCGTGGTGATCGGTGGCGGCTATATCGGGCTGGAAGCCGCCTCGGCGCTGGTCAAGTTCGGCAAGGCCGTGACGCTGGTCGAAACGCTCGACCGGGTGCTGGCACGTGTCGCCGGTGAGGCCTTGTCCCGCTTCTATGAGCAGGAGCATCGCGCGCACGGGGTCCGGCTTCTGCTGGCATCGGGCGTGTCGTGCATCGAGGGCGATGACAGCGTCCGTGGCGTGCGGCTGGCCGATGATGAGATCCTTCCCGCCGACATCGTGATCGTCGGGATCGGCATCATCCCCGCGATCGAACCGCTGGCGGAGGCGGGCGCCGAAGTTGGCAACGGCGTGATGGTCGATGCGCAATGCCGCACCAGCCTGCCTCATATCTATGCCATCGGCGATTGCGCCGCCCATGCCAATCGCTTCGCCTCGGGCGGGGTGATCCGCCTGGAGTCGGTCCAGAATGCCAATGATCAGGCCGTCGTGGCGGCGCGGACGATCGTCGGGCGCGAGGCGTCCTATGATGCCGTCCCGTGGTTCTGGTCGAACCAATATGACCTGAAACTGCAGACGGTCGGGCTGTCTACCGGCTTCGACACGGCGGTGCTGCGCGGCGATCCGGCTAGCCGCGCCTTCTCGGTCGTCTATCTGCGCGATGGCCGCGTGATCGCGATCGATGCGGTCAACGCGGTCAAGGATTATGTCCAGGGCCGCGCCCTCGTGTCGAACGGCGTAGAGGCGTCACCCGCGGACATCGCCGATACGACACGCCCGCTGAAAGATCTGGGCTGACGCCGCCACGCGGCGACAGCGACACTGCCCCCATGATCGGACTGTACCCCCCGGCAAAGACCGGGGGCGGTTCGCGACGACAAGGCCGATCATCCGGTCGCCCGCCCGGTCACGGCATGGCGATCAACACTCGACGACGTTGACCGCCAGGCCGCCCAGGCTCGTCTCCTTATACTGAGACTTCATATCCTCGCCGGTCTGGCGCATCGTTTCGATCACCTGGTCCAGGCTGACGATATGTCGTCCATCGCCGTGCAGCGCGAGATAGGCCGCGTTGATCGCCTTGATCGCCCCCATGGTGTTGCGCTCGATACACGGAATCTGCACCAGCCCGCCGATCGGATCGCAGGTCAGGCCCAGATTATGCTCCATCCCGATCTCGGCGGCATTCTCCACCTGCTGGGGTGAGCCGCCCAGCGCCGCCGCCAGCCCCGCCGCCGCCATGGAACAGGCGACGCCGACCTCGCCCTGGCATCCCATTTCCGCCGCCGAGATGGAGGCGCGCTTCTTGTAGAGCATCCCGACCGCCGCAGCCGTCAACAGCAAGGTCCGCACGCCGTCGCGCGTCGCACCATGGACGAACGCCTCGTAATAGCGCAGCACCGCCGGGATCACGCCCGCCGCGCCATTGGTCGGTGCGGTGACGACCCGGCCGCCGGCGGCATTCTCCTCATTGACCGCCAGCGCCCAGAGGCTGACCCATTCGAACACCAGGCTGGGGTCGGTGCGTGGTCCCCGGTCGAGCAGCTTCTGCTTGATCGCCTGCGCCCGCCGCTGCACCTTCAGCCCGCCCGGCAGGATGCCGGAGGCCGAGCAGCCCCGCTCGATCGCGCCGACCATCGCATCGCGCACGCGGTCGAGAAAGGCATCCGTTTCGCCATCCTCGCGCCAGGCCGCCTCGTTCGCGCGGACGAGCTGGGCGATGGACAGGCCCGTCTCGGTCGTGCGTTCGAGCAATTCCGCACCGGACCCGAAAGGGTGCGCCAGCCGCCGGTTGGTCCCGCTCTGCTCCGCCCCTTCCATGCGGATCACGCCGCCACCGATCGAATAGAAACGACGCACAACAGTGCTGCCATCGGGCAAGAAGGCGGTAAAGACCATGCCATTGGGATGCGCAGGCAGGAAACTCGGGCGGAACAGCAGGTCCGCCTCGATATCGAAGGCCAGATCATGCCGCGCGTCGAGCGCGAGGCGCCCGGTCTGCGCGATCGCCGCCAATATCGCCTCGATCGCATCGGGATCGATCGTCTCGGGCGTCTCGCCCGCCAGGCCCAGCAGCACCGCACGATCGCTGTGATGGCCGCGCCCCGTCAGCGACAGCGACCCGAACAACTCGGCCTGGACCCGCTCCGGGATCAGCCCGGTATCGAGCATCTCGACGGCAAAGGCCTTGGCCGCGCGCATCGGACCGACGGTGTGCGAACTGGACGGGCCAATGCCGATCGTGAACAATTCGGTGACGCTGACCGCGGCAATACTGTCATCGCCGCGCGCGAGGCTGGACATAGGAGTAACAGGCAGGGTCACGATCGTTCCAATGGCAACGGCTTTCCCCGTGCCTAATCGAATCGCTTCACCCGTGCCAGCCACTGTGTCGGCGCGCGCGACCTCAGGCGGTCAGCGGGGCAAGATGCTCGAAATCCTCGCGCGCCAGCGGCTCCTGGAACTGGCATCCCGCCGCGAAATCATCCGCCCAGACGACCCGTGCCGACACCTGCCCCACCTGCGGCAGCCGCAGCCAGATATTCATCCCCCGGTGCAGCGCCGTGTACGTCTGTAGCCGCACCCCGTGCAGCGAGATATCGAGGACGCGACACAGCGCGCGGGCGAGACCGCCTTGATCATACTCCGAATCCGCAGCACGCGCGGCTCGACGAGTCGGAATTTCGGCGGGTTCAAATTCTGCGGCGAACATGGGGATATGCTATCCGGCGCTGGTTAACGCATCGCAAACCAGAAACCCCACCGCCGCCTTTCCACGCAAAAAACCCGGCACCTCCCCATGGAAGGTACCGGGTCCTGTCGCGATCGTCCCGCCATCAACGGCGGAGAAGGACGATTACTTGCGGAGCGTGAGACCGCCACCGAAGCGCTTGTTGAAGCGCGCAACCTGACCGCCCGTGTCGAGCATGGTGCCACGGCCGCCGGTCCAGGCCGGGTGCGCCAGAGGATCGATGTCCAACTGCATCGTGTCGCCTTCCTTGCCCCAGGTCGAGCGGGTCTCGAACACGGTGCCGTCGGTCATCTGCACCTTGATCATGTGATAGTCGGGGTGCGTGTCGGTCTTCATGATATTGCTCCGGAAAATGGCTGGTTCCGACCAGCCTGAAAGCTCAAGGCGCGGCCCATAGCGGACCGCGCCCCGTTAGTCAAAAACGTGCTGATCGCCTCAGGCCGCCTTGGGCGGATCGGCGATCATTGCGGTGAAGTTCGCCTCCGCCACCGCCACGCCGTCGATCCGGGCGACGCCGGCGAACTTGCAGACGCTCGACCGCTTCTGGACGAATTCGACCTCCAGATGGAGGAGGACACCGGGTTCCACGGGCTTGCGGAACTTGGCCCCGTCGATCGCCATGAAATAGACGAGCTTGCCCGATCCGGCGAGGCCCAGGCTCTCCACCGCCAGGACACCGGCGGCCTGCGCCAGCGCCTCGACGATCAACACGCCCGGCATGATCGGACGGCCGGGGAAATGCCCCTGGAAGAAGCCCTCGTTGATCGTCACCGCCTTCACCGCGCGGATCGACGTGTCGAGGATGATCTCCTCGACACGATCGACCAGCAGCATTGGATAACGATGCGGCAGTGCCGCCATGACCCGTGTGACGTCCAGCGGGCCCATGACGGTCTTCACTTCATCGGCCACGGACCTGTTACCGGCCGCTGTTCTGACGACGCGCCGGGGCGGTCGCCGCCGGAACGGTCGCGGCGGGAACCGGGGCACCGGCGGCCGGCGCCGCACCCTGCTGGCCCGGCTGCCAGTTCGCCGGCGGCGTGATGCTGACGGTCGGGGCCAGCTTGTCAAGTTCGGCCGTCACCGCCGAGGTGATGTCGGCGGTCGGCTGCATGAACAGCACCGCCTGCGGGCTGACCAGCAGGCTGACATTCTTGGCGCGGACCGCGTTCTGCACCGCTTCGCCCAGACGGGCCTGCAACTGCTCGACGGCATAGGTCTGCGCCCGGACGGCGGGCTGGGTCAGGCGCTGCAATTCCTGATTGGCGGCCTGCTGCTTCGATTCGATCTGCTCGGCCTGGGTCCGCAGCGTCGCCTGATTGGCATTGGGCTGCGACCGTGCGGTCTGGAACGACTTGACCAGCGGTTCCAGTTCGCGGGTCAGCGCGGTGCGACGCGCCTCGGCCTGGTCGAGCTGCGCCTTGTAGGTGGTCTCGATCTGCTGGCGGGCGGTGGCCCAGGCGCGCGAACCGGCGATCGCACCCTGCGGATCGGCCACGGCGACACCGCCGACCTGCGCCTGCGCGGTGGTGGCGACGGTCGCGGCCGGGGCCACCAGGGCCGCCGCGAGGAGGAGCTTGGAAATCGTCTTCATCAGAACTGCGTCCCTACGTTGAAAGTGATGAGCTTGGGGTCGTCGCCCGCCTGCGTGATCAGCGCCTTGGCCAAGTCGATGCGCAGCGGACCGAACGGCGAATTCCAGTTCACGCCGACACCGATCGACACGCGCGGCTTCCAGGTGCCGGCGTAGAATTCCTCGATGGCAAAGGAGGTGTTTTGCAGCGCGGTATTGGCCGACGTGCCCGAACAGGCGACATTGCTACCCAGCGGCGCGTAGCCGGTGGGACAGATCGTCTGCCGGCCCGAATTGGGATCACCCTGGACCGTTGGCACGACATAAAGCGGCCGTCCCTGGCCATCGGTTGCGGTGACAGGGGCCAGCGTGGGCGAACCATCCTTGTTGAACAGCGGCTTGCCGTTGGAGTCCTTGGCTTGCGGGAAGTTGAGCGAGGGCAGCGGGCGGGTGATGCCCCACAGGCTGCCCGCCTGGACATAGATGCTCGGGCGCAGGCCCATTTCGCGCGCACCCGAACCCAGCGGCAGTTCGAGTTCGGCGCGCGCCAGATAATAGGCCCGACCGCCCAGCGCGTCGTCGACGATCTGGTCGCGATTGGTCTGCTTCGTCTGGCTGCCGTCCGTTCCGATGACATAGGGCACGCGCAGCACGCGCGGTCCGACACCGCGAATGTCGAAGCCTCGGAATTGCGGCTCGCCGAGATAGAAGCGGTCGACGATACGAACCGGATCGATGCCCGGCCCCCGGCTGCTCTCCAGCGAATGGATATAGCCGCCCTCGCCCAGCAGCGAGAACACGAAGCCCTTGCCCAGGCCCATGAACTTGGCGCCCTCGGCGCGGGTGCGGATATATTTCACGTCGCCGCCCAGACCGGCAAAGTCCTGGCTGAACGAGAAGCGATGGCCGGCGGTCGGGCGCAGGCGGCTGTTCAGGCTGTCATAGATCAACGAATAGCCGATGGACGAAGTCCAGCGATTGCCGATCGAGTCGCACAGATACCGCCCCGCCTGCTGATAATTGCAGGTGCCGTCGAGGTTGAAGAAGGACGACGCAAGCCCAACCTCGTCATAGGTCAAACCGTAGCGGCCCGACAGCGACCAATATTCGGTCAGCGGCACACCCGCACGCACCTGGAAGCCGGTCGACACCTGACTATAGGTCGTCTGCCGGGTCGTACCCAGATAGTTGAACGAGTTATAGTCGCGGCGGAACACGTCGACGCCCAGCGCGATATTCTTGTCGAACACATAAGGTTCGGTAAAGCCCAGTTCGATCGACTTGGAATAGGCCGAATAGTTCACGCCGGCCCGCAATTCCTGGCCCTTGCCGCGGAAGTTGCGTTGGGTGATGTTCGCCTGGATGATAAAGCGTTCCAGCGACGAATAGCCGGCCGACAGCTGTAGCGAGCCGGTCGACTGTTCCTCGACATTGGTTTCCAGCACGATGCGATCGGGCGTCGAGCCGGGGTTCTGCTTGATTTCCAGCTTTTCCTGGAAAAAGCCGAGCGAGTTGATGCGATCCTGGCTGCGACGGACCTGGAAGCTGTTGAAGGCATCCCCTTCGGCCACGCGGATTTCGCGCCGGGCGACCTTGTCCTGGGTCTGCGTATTGCCGTTGATATCGATCCGCTCGATATAGGTCCGCTTCGCCTCGGCGATGTTGAACGTGATCGACATGGTCAGCGTGTCCTTGTCACGCTGGAAGTCGGGGTTCACATCGGTGAAGGCATAGCCGAACAGGCCCGCCGTCTGGCTGAGGCTGTCGATCGAATCCTCGACCAGCTTGGCGTTGTACCAGTCGCCCTTCTTCATCGGCAACGACGCGGCCAGCTTGGCATTGTCGAAGTCGCGGATCTGGCTGTCGACCTTCACGTCGCCGAACTTGTAGCGCGGACCTTCCTCCACCACATAGGTGATGATGAAGTCCTTCTTGTCCGGGGTCAGCTCGGCGACCGCGCTGGTCACGCGGAAATCGGCATAGCCATGGGTCAGGTAGAATTGGCGCAGCTTCTGCTGGTCGGCGGCCAGGCGATCCTGGTCATAGCTGGTCGCGGAGGACAGCAGACGGAACCAGCGCGACTGCTTGGTGAACATCGCGCCGCGCAGTTCGTCGTCCGAGAATTTCTCGTTGCCGATGATGTTGATCTGGCGAACCTTGGACTTTGCGCCCTCGCTGATCTCGAACACGATATCGACGCGATTCTGGTCCAGATTGACCATCTTCGGCTCGACCACCGCGCCGAACCGGCCCTGACGGCGATAGAGTTCGACGATGCGGGCCACATCCTGACGGACGGCGGTACGCGTGAAGATCTGCCGCGGCGCGAGCTTGATCTCCTTCTTGATCTTCTCGTCCTTGAGGCGCTTGTTGCCCTCCAGGATCACCCGGTTGATGATCGGGTTTTCGCGCACGCGCAGCACGATGTCGCCCGTCTCGACGCCCGAGATCGAGAAATCGGCGAACAGTTCGGAGGCCTGAAGATCCTTCAGCGCCTGGTCGAGCGTTTCCGCCGAGTAGGGAATGCCCACCCGCAGCTTGGTGTAGGACAACACCGTTTCCGGCTCGATACGCTGGGCCCCATCGACCCGCAGCGTCTTGATGACGCGTTGCGGCGCAGGCGCGACCAACTGGGTGGGCGCACCATCGGCCGCCTTGCCGGCGGCAGCGGTCTGCGCCAGGGCGGGAACGCCCGACAGCATGGTGCCCGCCAGCAGTATAGCGCCCGCGCGCACAGTCTTCATACCCGTCATTGCTGTCACCAAACCCACCCCAGAAAAGTCGAACCGACCCCTGTCGTACTCGCGCCCTGCCCGATCGGCGTCACCCGATCAAGCTAGCGATATTTTTCCATAGCCCCAAATTGCCCAGATCGTTAAAGGTCACGAAGAGCATCAGGGCCAGAATTGCGATCATGCCGCCGCGAAACGCCCATTCCTGCGCCCCGGGGTCCAGCGGCCGTCGCCGAACCGCCTCGATCGCATAGAAGAAAAGATGGCCGCCATCCAGCATGGGCACTGGCAAGAGATTGATGAACCCCAGATTGATGGACACCAGCGCCACGAAGAAGACAAAGGCGTCGAGGCCCAGCGTCATCTGCTCGCCCGACACCTTGGCGATCGATACCGGGCCGCCCAGTTCCTTGACCGACCGCCGCCCCGAAATCACCTGGCCCAAAGTCTCGACCATCATCCGAACGATTTCGCCCGTCCGCTGCACCGCGACGACCGGTGCGCGGAACACGCTGACCGGGCGAATATCGACCGCGCCGTTGCCGCGCAGGCCCAGTCGGCCGATGCGATATGCGTTGCCGAACCGATCGCGCTGCTGCTCCACCCCGACCGTGGTGGCGGTGGTGAAGGGGCGGCCATCGCGTTCGGCGGTGATCGTCACCCGCTCGCCCGCGCGGATCTGCACATAACGGGCGATATCGGCGAAGTCGGTGACGTCCCGCGCGTCGATCGCGGTCACGCGGTCGCCGGGACGCAGCGTCGTCGCCGCGGCCGCGCTGCCCGGCATGACCTCCCCCACCACCGGCGGGATCACCGCCTCGCCATAAGCCAGGGCGAAGCCGGCGAGGATCAGGATGGCGGCAACAAAATTGATGGCCGGCCCCGCCGCGACGATGATCGCGCGCTGCCACACCGGCTTCGCCTGAAAGGTCCGCGCCCGCTCGTCGGGAGGCAGCGACAGCCAGGTCGTATCGGGCTGGCTCGCGGGATTCATGTCGCCCGCGAATTTCACATAACCGCCCAGCGGCAGCCAGCCGATCTTCCACCGCGTGCCGCGCCGGTCGGTAAAACCGGCGATTTCCCGACCGAAACCGATCGAGAAGACATCCGCCTTCACCCCGAACAGGCGTCCGGCGAGATAATGGCCCATTTCGTGAACGAACACGAGCGGACTGATGGCGAGGGCGAAGGCCAGGACGGTCAACAACAGGCCAGGGGTCTCGATCAAGCGACGCATTCCTCAACGCGCTGGGTCGCCAGCCCCCTCGCCTCCGCATCGACCGCGATCACCGCGTCGAGCGTCTCCGGTG
The DNA here is from genome assembly GCF_040560405.1 of Facivitalis istanbulensis. NCBI lineage: Bacteria > Pseudomonadati > Pseudomonadota > Alphaproteobacteria > Sphingomonadales > Sphingomonadaceae > Facivitalis > Facivitalis istanbulensis. Next base: position 116,620 of record NZ_JAVSCQ010000006.1, on the reverse strand, counting down.
GGGCCGGGTCGTAGCGATGGAGAACATCCTCGACGATTGCGGCAATTTCGAGGAAGCCGATGCGGTGGGCAAGAAAAGCCGCCACCGCGATCTCATTGGCCGCATTCAGGATCGCCGGGGCCGCCCCCCCGGCCTCCAGCGCCGCCCGCGCCAGCCGCAGCGCGGGGAAGCGCACCGGATCGGGCGCGGCGAAGTCCAGCCGCCCCAGCGCCACCAGGTCGAGCGGCGCCATCGGCGTCGGCATCCGGTCGGGCCAGGCCAGGCAATGCGCGATCGGCACGCGCATGTCCGATGGCCCCAGCTGCGCCAGCATCGACCCATCGACATAGTCGACCGCCGAATGGATGACGGATTGCGGATGCAACACGATCTCGATCCGGTCCGACGGCACGGGAAACAGGCGGGCCGCCTCGATCAGTTCCAGCCCCTTGTTCATCATCGTCGCGGAATCGACCGAGATCTTGGCCCCCATCGACCAATTGGGATGGGCTACCGCCTGTTCGGGCGTGACCCGGCGCATCTCCTCGGCCGTCGCCTGGCGGAAGGGACCGCCACTGGCGGTCAGGATGATCCGGCGGACCCGCTCGGGCCGATCGAAATCGAAGCACTGAAAGATGGCATTATGTTCGCTGTCGGCCGGGAGCAGGGTCGCGCCCGCCTTCGCCGCCGCCGCCAGCACCACTTCGCCCGCCGACACCAGCGGCTCCTTATTGGCCAGCACCACCGTCCCGCCATTGGCGATCGCCGCCATGGCGGGCTCCAGCCCGGCACAACCGACGATCGCGCCCATGGTCCAGTCGGCATGGAGCGCCGCCGCCTCGATCACCGCCGCGCGCCCCCCGGCCACACTCGTTTCCGTCCCCGCCAGCGCCTCGCGCAGATCCGGGAGGCAGCGTTCGTCCGCGACCACCGCGAGTTCGGCCCGGGTACGGCGGGCGGCAGCGGCCAGCCTGGCCACGTCGCAATTGGCGGTCAGCGTACGCACGCGGTAGCGATCGGGTTCGCGCTCGATCAGGTCCAGCGTGGAGGTGCCGACCGAGCCGGTCGCACCCAGGATGGTGACGCTACGCATGATGGATAGCCCCGGTCACGCCCACAGGCTCGGCGCGAGGATGAGCAGGGCGGCCACGGGGGCCACCGGCACGATGCCGTCCAGCCGATCCATCACCCCGCCATGGCCGGGCAGGACCGTGCCACTGTCCTTCACCCCGGCGCGCCGCTTGAGCGCACTTTCGAACAAATCGCCCATCTGCGCCAGCACCGCCAGCACCGGCGTCGCCATGACCAGATGCAGCGGCAAATGATGCGTCCAGCGCATCAGGACCGCGAGCAATGTCGCCGCCAGGATCCCACCGGCCAGCCCCGACCAGGTCTTGGCAGGGCTGATCGACGGGGCGAGCTTGGGTCCGCCAAACTGCCGTCCCGCAAAGAACGCGCCGCTGTCGCATGCCCAGACCAGCGCCATCGTCCAGAGCGACAGCATCAGGCCATCCTCCTGCAAGCGAATCGCCAGCAGCGAGAGGACCGGCAGGCCGACATAGAGCGCGCCAGCGCCATAATCGGGTCGGCGTGACACGATGGTCAGGAAGAAGAAGGCGGCGGCGATCAGGCCGAGCGCGAAGAAGCCCGGTCCCGCCGCCAGCCCGGGCGCCATGATCGCCAGCGGCACCGACAGGGTGAACTGCGCCAGCCGCTTCTGCCGGGCATCGACCTTCAGCAGATCCGACCATTCGGCCATCATGAACAGCCCGACGACGACGGCGAGCAGCCAGAAGGCCAGATCGCCCAGCGCCAGGCACAGGCTGGCCACCGCGATCATCACGATGCTGGCCAGGACACGCTTGGTCAGGTTGGACATGGCCTTGGGCGGCAAGGGGTCGGGCGCGCCCGACGCCGGAGATGCGGGATCGCTCACAGGCCGCCGAAACGCCTGTGTCGCCGGCCGAACTCCGCCACCGCATCGGACAGCGCCGCTTCATCGAAATCGGGCCAGAGCGTATCGACGAAGAGCAACTCGGCATAGGCCGCCTGCCACAACAGGAAGTTGGACAGACGCTGCTCGCCCGAGGTGCGGATGACCAGGTCGAGCGGCGGCAGGCCATTGGTCTGCAACTCGGCCTCGATCGCGTCCGGCGTAATCGCATCGACGGCGATCTCGCCGCCCGCGACCTTCATCGCCAGCCGCTTCGTCGCCTCGACCAGTTCGGCCTGCGCGCCATAGTTCAGCGCGATCGCCAGGATCGGGCCGCTATTGCCCGACGCCCGCTCGACCGCATCGTCGATCATCGCCACCAGGTCCGGCGCGAAGCGGCGATAGTCGCCGATGACGCGCAGCCGGACATTGTCCGACACCAGCTCCGCCAGATCCTTGCGCAGGAAGAGGCGGAGCAGTCCCATGAGGTCGCTGATCTCGGATTCCGGCCGCCGCCAGTTCTCCGAGGAAAAGGCGTAGAGCGTCAGCGCCTCGATCCCCATGGCGCGTGCAGCGCGCGAGACACGGCGAACCGCTTCGACCCCGGCCTTGTGGCCGGCGAAGCGGGGCAGCATCCGGCGCTTGGCCCAGCGGCCACTGCCATCCATGATGATCGCGACGTGACGCGGGACCGCACCCGTATCGGGCACGGCCACCAGCGACCCCAGAGCCGTCTGGGCCGAGGCGGCCGGGCGGCTCACTTGCCCAGGATTTCCTTTTCCTTGGCCGCCGCCGCCGCATCCAGCTCGGCGATCGTCGCGTCGGTTAGCTTCTGCACCTCGGTCTCGTGGCGCTTGCGCTCATCCTCGCCAAAGACGCCCTTCTTCTCGTCGGTCTTCAGGCTGTCCATGCCGTCACGGCGCACGTTGCGCACCGCGATCCGCGCGCTCTCGGCATATTTGCCCGCCAGCTTGGCCAGTTCCTTGCGCCGCTCCTCGGTCAGGTCGGGGATCGGCAGGCGCAGCGTCTGGCCGTCATTGATCGGGTTGAGGCCCAGTCCCGCCGAGCGGATCGCCTTTTCCACCGACGTGACGTTCGACCGGTCCCACACCTGGACCGACAACATCCGGGGCTCGGGCGCGGACACGGTCGCGACCTGGTTCAGCGGCATGTGGCTGCCATAGACCTCGACGGTCACGGGATCGAGCAGCGCGGTCGAGGCGCGGCCGGTGCGCAGACCGTTCAGGTCGTGCTTCAGCGATTCCACGGCGCCCTGCATACGGCGTTCGAGATCGGATTTATCATAGGCTGCCATGATTCAAGCTCCTGCGTTCTGAACGATCGTCGACACACCCTGTCCCGACAGCACGGCACCGAAATTGCCATGTTCGCGGATGTTGAAGACGACGATCGGGATATTGTTGTCGCGGCACAGCGCGATGGCCGAGGCGTCCATGACCTTCAGGTCGTCGGACAGCACCTTGGAATAGGTCACGGTTTCATAGCGCGTCGCGGTCGGCACCTTTTTCGGATCGGCATCATAGACACCGTCGACGCTGGTGCCCTTGAACAGCGCGTCGCACTTCATCTCCGCAGCGCGCAATGCCGCGCCGCTGTCGGTGGTGAAAAATGGCGAGCCGACCCCGGCGGCGAAGATCACCACGCGCCCCTTTTCCAGATGTCGTTCGGCACGTCGGCGGATAAAGGGCTCGCAGACGCTGGCCATCGGGATCGCCGACTGGACGCGGGTATCGACACCGATCTGCTCCAGCGCGTTCTGCACCGCCAGCGCGTTCATCACCGTCGCGAGCATCCCCATATAGTCGGCGGTCGCGCGCTCGATCCCCTTTGCCGCCGCCGACAGGCCGCGAAAGATATTGCCGCCGCCAACCACGACGCACAGTTCATATCCTTGCGCCCGCACATCGGCGATTTCCTGGGCCACGCGCGCGGTGATTTCGGGCGAGATAGCCAGACCGCCCTCACCCATCAGGACTTCGCCCGACAATTTCAAAAGGATACGTTTAAAGCGCGGGGTCGTCATTGTGTCTCGGATCTTGGTCATGAAAGTGGCGCGGACCTTAGGCGGCGTCCGGGCAGCGGGCAACCATGGTGCGGCGGACTGCGGGGTTTTTCGTGAAGCCGGGCATAGCCACCCGGCATGGGCGCCACGGTCGTCGGTGCCTTTCAACCCGGGCGCGATCCAGGTCCAGGCAAACCGCCGCGTCCTTTCCCGGCGAATTCGAACAGGATGCGGCGGGATCGGCACAGGAAACCCGCGCTCCGCATGTCACACGCAAAGGGAGCGACCACCCTGCGGCGACCGCTCCCCTTATCCGTCACCGTCCCATCACGGGACGGCCTGGAGATTACGCCTTCTGCGGAACGCCCGAAGCCGCCGCAACCTCGGCCGCGAAGTCCGAGGCTTCCTTTTCAATGCCTTCGCCCAGCTGGAAACGGACATAGTCCACCAGCTTGATCTCGGCACCGGCATCCTTGCCAGCCTTCGCCACGACATCGCTGATCTTGGTCTTGCCGTCGATCACGAACAGCTGGCTGACCAGCGCATGCTCCTTGCGGTACTTGGCGATCGAGCCTTCGACCATCTTGGCGATGATCTCGGCGGGCTTGCCCGATTCGGCAGCCTTTTCGGTCGCGATCGCGCGCTCACGCTCGATCTCGGCCTCGTCCAGGTCTTCCTCGTTCAGCGCCTTCGGGAAGGCGGCGGCGATGTGCATCGCCAACTGGCGGCCGAGCGACTGCAGGACATCGTCGGCGGCTTCCGATTCCAGCGCGACCAGCACGCCGATCTTGCCCAGGCCCGGCGCCTGCTGGTTGTGAACATAGGACACGACCGCACCCTTCGACACTTCGAGGCGCTTTGCGCGACGCAGCGACTGGTTCTCGCCGATGGTCGCGACGTTGTTGGTCAGCACTTCGGCGACGCTGCCGCCCTGCGGCATCGCTTCGGCCTTCAGCGCCTCGACATCGTCGCTGGTCTTCAGCGCGATCGCGGTCACGTCACGGACGAACGCCTGGAACTGGTCGTTCTTGGCGACGAAGTCGGTTTCCGAGTTCACCTCGACCGCCGCACCGACGGTGCCGTCGGTGGCCACGCCGACCAGACCCTCGGCCGCAGTGCGGCTCGACTTCTTCTGCGCGGCCGCGAGGCCCTTCGTGCGCAGCCAGTCCAGCGCGGCGTCCATATCGCCATTCGCCTCGGCCAGCGCCTTCTTGCAGTCCATCATGCCCGCGCCGCTCTTTTCGCGCAGGTCCTTGACCATCGCTGCGGTGATATCGGCCATTGTCTGATTTCCTCTGTCTGAAAAGGGGGATGCGGGTAGGGCCGCCCCATCGGAGGCGGCCCTTAGCACGGCTTGCGTTTCAAGCCGATGTCACTGGCCCATGGCAGGGCCATCGGGCCAGTGATCGCCCCGCCCGCATGGCGGGACAGATGCGTCGATTACGCGTCGATCTGGCGCTCGGCCTCGACGGCCTGCTCGACGGTCTCGACCGGAGCGACGGTCAGCGCTTCCTCGACGGGCGGCTCGATCATCGCGCCGAAATCGGCACCGCCACGGCGCTGCTGCTCGTGACCGCCACGGGTCGCGGCGATCGCCACGGCTTCGCAATACAGGCGGATCGCGCGGCTCGCGTCGTCATTCGCCGGAACCGGGAAGGCGATGCCGTCGGGCGAAACGTTCGAATCGAGGATCGCGACGACGGGGATGCCCAGCGTGTTGGCTTCCTTGATCGCCAGCTCTTCCTTGTTGGCGTCGATCACGAACATCACGTCCGGGATGCCGCCCATGTCGCGGATACCGCCCAGCGACAGCTCGAGCTTGTCGCGCTCGCGGGTCAGGTTCAGCACTTCCTTCTTGGTCAGGCCGTGCGTGTCGCCCGAGAGCTGCTCTTCGAGCGTCTTGAGGCGCTTGATCGAGTTCGAGATCGTCTTCCAGTTGGTGAGCATGCCGCCCAGCCAGCGATGGTTGACGAAGTGCTGGCCCGCACGACGAGCAGCCTCGGCGACCGGCTCCTGCGCCTGGCGCTTGGTGCCGACGAACAGGACCTTGCCACCGCCCGCGACGGTCGAGCTGATGAACTCCAGCGCGCGTGCGAAGAGCGGCACGGTCTGCGACAGGTCGAGGATGTGGACGCCATTGCGGTCGCCGAAGATGTAGGGCTTCATCTTCGGGTTCCAGCGGTGGGTCTGGTGGCCGAAGTGCGCGCCGGTCTCGACCAGCTGCTGCATGGTGACGACGGGAGCCGCCATAAGATAATTCCTTCCGGTTAGTCCTCTGGGAAGCGGATGACGCGGCGGGCAAAGCCCATGCGCACCAGAATATGATGCTTCCCATGCGGTGTTGAGGGGCGCGCCCTTACCCGATGCTCCCGCAGGATGCAAGCTGGTTTCGATGTTCACTTTTGTTCCAAACCCCATTGACGCCGGAACATTGTTAGAACATACAGCGATCACAACAGGGGTTGGAGCTTGCCGGCAACATATCGATGGCGAAACGTCGCGCAAACGCCACGACTCGCCTTAGTGTAACGCGGTAAGCAACGAAACTTGTGGGAATTTTCAGTTGTTACAATTCGGTTAAAACGCCGGATCGCGGACGACGGCAGGAGGCAGCATCATGATGACCGTGGTGAGTGTTCTGATTTTCACGGGCGCACTGGGCGCCGCCATCGCAACGATTGCGATGATGATCGCGCCGCAATGGCGTCGTATCCTGTATCTGGCGACCGGGCATGTCGAGCCCGCCTTCACGCCGCTCGCCACACTGGCCGTGGCGGAACGGCGGATCGCGGTCAGGCGCTGGTCGGCGGGCTCCCCGCCCCACGTTGTGCTGCACCGGCGGCGCGCAGCCGCTTGATGCGGGCATAGGCGATCATGCTGAACGGAATGCTGGCCAGATAGGCCAGGCACAGGACCGTTAGCGCATGCCACGGCGCGGACAGGAGGGCGACACCGAACAGGACGATGATCGCCAGCACTTCGAACCGGACATGACGGCGCAGGCGGAACGAGGTCGAGGAGAAGGTCGGCACGCTCGACACCATCAGCAGCGCGATCAAGGTGACCCATGGTGCCACCAGCAGCGGCGAGGCCAGAAAGGCTTCCCCGGTCCAGAACCAGAGATAGAGCGGCAACATCGCCAGCCCCGCCCCCGCAGGAGCGGGGATGCCGGTGAAATAGCCCGCCGTCTTGCGCGGCTGGTCAACGACATCGAGCTGCGAATTGAATCGCGCCAGCCGCATCGCGCAGAACACGGCCAGCAGCAGCGCGGCGATCCAGCCGATACGCGGCAATGTCCGGAGCGACCAGAGGTACAGGATCAGCGCCGGGGCGACACCGAACGAAATGGCATCGGACAGCGAATCGAGTTCGGCCCCGAACCGGCTTTCGCCGCGCAACAGCCGAGCGATACGACCGTCCAGACCGTCCAGCACCGCCGCGACCATGATCATGGTGACCGCGGGCTCCCAGGATTGGGCGATCGCGAATTTCACGCCCGTCAGGCCCGAACAGAGCGCCAGCGCAGTCACCGCATTGGGCGCGATCGCGCGCAGCGGAAGGCCGCGTGGTGGGCCCTTGCGAGCGAAGCGGGTGGGAATCGCCATGAACAGGACGCTTATTGCGCGATGCCGTTGATCGGCTTGCCGCCGACCCGACCCAGCACCGTCTCGCCCGCGACCGAGCGCTGCCCCAGGCAGACCTGCGGCATGACGTCATCGGGGAGATAGACGTCGACACGGCTGCCGAAGCGGATCAGGCCGACCCGCTGGCCGGCCGCGACCATGTCCCCCGGTTTGACGAAGCCGACGATCCGCCGCGCGACCAGACCGGCAATCTGGGTAAAGCCGATCTTGCGGCCATCGCGTCCTTCGACGACGAAATGCTGGCGCTCATTCTCGTCCGACGCCTTGTCCAGATCGGCGTTGAAGAACTTGCCCGAGATATAGACGACCTGGCGGATGGTACCGGCCACCGGGGTGCGATTGATATGCACGTCGAACACCGACATGAAGATCGACACGCGCACCAGCGGGGCATCGCCCAGTTCGCCGACCAGTTCGCGCGGGATCGGCACCCGCTGGATCATGGTGACGAGCCCATCGGCCGGGGCGACGATCAGATCGTCTCCCTGCGGCGTGGTGCGCACCGGATCGCGAAAGAAGGCGGCGATCCAGATGCACAGGCCGACAAACGGCCAGAACAGCACCTTGGTGACGAGCGTGGCGAGCAGGGTCAGCCCGACCCCGATCAGCACATATTTGCGCCCCTCGGGATGGACGGCAGGAAAGCGCCACTTGACCGTGGTCGTGGCGATGGGAGGCTTTTCAAGCGAAGGCATCGTGCCTGTCTACCGCCCCGCTGGCCATCGCACAATGTCTTCGCGCCCGACCGGTGCCATGGTTCTCGCGCCCGCCTACTGCCACGCGACCGCGTCCGGGGGTGGTTGATCCGGCGCGCCCCCTCCCCTAGACGCGTCGCAAACCTGCCAAATCGAAGGACTGCGCATATGGCGAAGATCAAGGTAAACACGCCCATCGTGGAGATCGACGGCGATGAAATGACCCGGATCATCTGGGAATGGATTCGTGAGCGCCTGATCAAGCCCTATCTCGATGTCGAGCTGGCCTATTACGACCTGTCGGTCGAGAACCGCGACGCCACCGACGATCAGGTGACGATCGACAGCGCCCATGCGACCCAGAAATATGGCGTCGCGATCAAGTGCGCGACGATTACCCCCGACGAGCAGCGCGTCGAGGAATTCGGCCTGAAGAAGATGTGGAAGTCGCCCAACGGCACGATCCGCAACATCCTGGGCGGCGTGGTGTTCCGCGAGCCGATCGTCATCAGGAACGTCCCGCGCCTGATCCCCGGCTGGACCCATCCGATCGTCGTCGGCCGCCATGCATTTGGCGATCAGTACAAGGCGACCGACTTCAAGGTTCCGGGCAAGGGCCGCCTGACCATGAAGTGGGAAGGTGAGAATGGCGAAACCATCGAGGAGGAAGTGTTCAACTATCCGGGCGCGGGTGTCGCCATGGGTATGTACAACCTCGACGAATCGATCCGCGACTTCGCCCGCGCCTCGATGAACTATGGCCTGGGCCGTGGCTGGCCGGTCTATCTGTCGACCAAGAACACGATCCTCAAGGCCTATGACGGCCGCTTCAAGGACATTTTCCAGGAAGTGTATGAGAGCGAGTTCGCCGAACAGTTCAAGGCGGCGGGCATCGAATATCAGCACCGCCTGATCGACGACATGGTCGCCTCGGCGCTGAAGTGGCACGGCGAGTTCGTCTGGGCCTGCAAGAACTATGACGGCGATGTGCAGTCGGACCAGGTTGCGCAGGGCTTCGGCTCGCTGGGCCTGATGACCTCGGTCCTGATGACGCCCGACGGCAAGACGATCGAGGCGGAAGCCGCGCACGGCACCGTGACCCGCCACTATCGCCAGCACCAGCAGGGCAAGGCGACCTCGACCAACCCGATCGCCTCGATCTTCGCCTGGACCGGTGGCCTGAAGTATCGCGGCAAGTTCGACAACACCCCCGACGTCGTACGCTTCGCCGAGACGCTGGAAAAGGTCTGCATCAAGACCGTCGAGAATGGTCACATGACCAAGGACCTCGCCATCCTTATCGGCCCGGACCAGCCCTGGATGACCACCGAGCAGTTCTTCGAGGCGATCCGCGTCAACCTCGAAACCGAAATGGGCAACTGGCAGTAAGTTCTACTGTACGGTGATGGAAAAGGGCTCGAAGACATTCTCTTCGGGCCCTTTTCCGTATCTTAATCGGCGGTCCTCGGCGTGGGCGGGCCAGGACGCGACTATTGCCCCTCACGCTCCAGATAGGCGATGACGTCCGCCCGCGAGAGAGGGTCGGCGAGGCCGGAAAAGGTCATCTTCGTCCCCGGCGCGAAGCGCTGCGGCGACGTCAGCCAGCGATCCATCGTGGCGCGATCCCAATGCCCGCCGACGCTGCTCAGCGCGACGGTATAGCCATAACGGTCGCTCCCGCCGGCCACGGCCTTGCCCATGATGCCATGGAGATTCGGCCCGGCACGATCCAATTCCCCCTTGCCGATCGTGTGGCAGGCCAGACAATGGCCGAAGACCCGAGCCCCCTCATCGGGATCCGCCACACGCATCAGCGCGTCCAGCGAGGGATGAGGCCCCGCCGCCTTCAGCCGTTCGGCCCGCTCGTCGCCTCCACCACAGCCCGCCAAGGCAAGCATCAGCAGGACGGACAGGGCGGCAGTGCGGAAAAGGCGTATCATCGGGATCGCCTAGCGCCATGGAACATGGTCCGGCATTGGACCGATCGTCCCATCTCCATTCAGGATAGGAACGGACCTGACAAGCGCGACAAAGCCGGGTTAGGGTAGCGTCATGGCACTACGGCTCGACAATCAAGGTTTTTCCGACGCGCTCGTCATTCTGGGATCGGCGGGGATCGTCATCCCGGCCTTTGCCCGCTTCCGGGTCAGCCCGGTCATCGGCTTCATCCTGGTCGGCATGCTGGTCGGCCCGGCGGGGCTCGGATCGCTCGTCCCCGACGCGCCCTGGCTTTATTATCTGACCATCACCCATCCCGAATCGATCGAACCCTTTGCTGAATTCGGCATTATATTATTGCTGTTTTCCATCGGGTTGGAGCTGTCTTTTCGCCGATTATGGGCGATGCGCAGGCTGGTGTTCGGCACCGGTGCGGCCGAACTGATCGGCTCGGCGGTCCTGATCGGAACCGCGCTGCACCTGCTGGGGCAGAACTGGGCGGGGGCGATTGGGCTGGGCCTGGCGTTGACACTGTCCTCGACCGCGCTGGTGCTGCCGCTGGTCGGCACCACCAGCCCGGTCGGGCGCGGCGCCTTTGCGATGTTGCTGTTCGAGGATCTGGCGCTCGTCCCGATCATCTTCGCCCTGGGCGCGATGGCCCCGACGGCCAGCGACGAAGGCTGGGTCGGCATTGCGGGTGTCGCGTTGCGCGGCGGCGTCACGGTCGTCGCCATGTATCTGGGCGGCAAGCTGGTCCTGCCGCGCCTCTTTGCCCAGGCGGCGCGGACCAAGAGCCCGGAACTGTTCCTGTCCGCCTCGCTGCTGGTCGTGATCGTCGCCAGCGTCGCGACGACGGCGGCGGGCCTGTCGCCGATCGTCGGCGCGCTGCTCGCCGGGTTGCTGATCGCCGAGACCGAATATCATTCCGAGGTCGAGGTGATGACCGCGCCGTTCAAGGGCCTCGCGCTCGGCGTATTCCTTATCACCGTCGGCATGAGCCTGGACCTGCGGCTGATCGCCCGCAACTGGGACACGCTGCTGCTTGCGGTCATCGGTGTCGTCGCGGTCAAGGCGATCGTCACCTATCTGCTGCTGCGGGTCGCCCATGCCCGCCGCGCGGTCGCGGCGGAAACGGGGCTGCTGATGGGCAGTCCGTCCGAAACCACGCTGATCGTGCTGGGCACGGCGGCGCAGGCGCAGTTGATCCTGCCCTCCACCGCCAGTTTCTGGCAGACCGTGACCGCGATCGGGCTGACCATCACGCCGCTGCTCGCCAAGGCCGGCCGCGTCATCTCCCGCCGGATCGAGGCGCGGAGTAGCGACGGTCCCGCGACGCCCGCCGCCGATCAGGATGGCGGACAGACCGTCATCATCGGCTTCGGCCGCGTCGGCAAGATGATCGCCGACATGCTGACCATTCATGGCCAATCCTATATCGCGGTCGAAGCCGATATCGATTCGGTGACCGAAGCACGACGTTCGGGCTATCCGGTCCTGTTCGGCGATGTCTCGCGCGCCGAACTGGTCGACCGGCTGAACCTGCCAGCAGCCCGCGCGCTGATCCTCACCATGGACGATCCGGTGCTGACCGTGCGGCTGGCACGGCGTATCCGGCAGGCCGCGCCCGACCTGCCTATCATTGCGCGCGCCCGCGACATGGCGCATGCGACCGAACTCTATCGCGCGGGCGTCAGCGAAGCGGTGCCCGAGACGCTCGAAAGTTCGCTGCAATTGTCGGAGGCGGTCCTGGTCGATCTGGGGGTCGCAATGGGGCCGGTGATCGCGTCGATCCACGAGAAGCGGGATGAACTGCGTCAGGTGATCCGGCGCGAAGCGCAGTTGCAGCGCGAGCCGCGCCTTCGACGCCTGAGACGACTGGGGGAACAGGAATAGCGCCTGACAAGGTCGCCAAGACCCACCGACAAACGGCTTTTGGGCGCCGGGGCGGACCGGGTGCCCATCAGGAACAGTCGAGACTATCCCCTTCCGATATCAGGCACATTTTCCAGCGGAGCGGATGAACTATTCCATCCGCTCCGCCTTGACAGCGCGTTCCGGCCCGTGCCGATATCGCCCGTTCTGGCTTAGCCCAGACGCCCCAGCGCCGCGTGCAACCGCGCGGCCTCGGCCATCTTGTCGGCGTGATCGGCACGCGCCTTTTCCACCGCTTCGGGTTTGGCGCGTTCGACGAAGCTGGCATTGCTCAACCGGCCGCCCAGCGCGTCGCGTTCCTTCTCCACCGCCGCGATCGCCTTGGTCAGGCGCTGACGCTCGGCATCGAGGTCGATCACGCCCTCCAGCGGCAGGACGAAGGTCGCCTCGTCCACCACTACCTGTGCGGCCCCGCCAGAAGCTTCCCCTTCGGCGGCTTCCACGCGCGCCAGCCGCCCCAGCGCCGAAGCCTGTCGCGCCAACCGCTCCTGCGTGTCGGCATGGGCATCGCGGACATGCATGGGCAGACGCGCGCCCGGTGGCACGTTGAGTTCGGTGCGCGCCGCCCGGATTTCGCTGACCAACCGGATCAGCCAGTCGATCTCGCGCTCCGCGTCCGGGTCCAGTGCCCGGGCGTCCGCCATCGGCCAATGGGCGACGATCAGGTCATGATCGCGCGCGCCCATCGCATGCCACAGTTCCTCGGTGATGAAGGGCATGAACGGGTGGAGCAGGACCAGGATCTGGTCGAGCACCCAGCCCGCCACGCTACGCGTTTCCTCGCCGCCCTCTTCACCCCCTTGCAGCACCGGCTTGATGAGTTCGAGATACCAGTCGCAGAAGCGGCTCCAGACGAACTGGTAGATCGCATTCGCCGCGCCGTCGAACCGGTAATCGGCCAGCGCCAGGTCGACCGCCTGCACGGTCTTCACCGTTTCGGCGATGATCCATTTGTTGACCGCCAGCGTCGCATTGGGCGCCTCCAGCGTCGTCGATGCGCCGATGCCATTGGCCTGCGCGAAGCGCGCCGCGTTCCACAGCTTGGTCGCGAAGTTGCGATAGCCCTCGACCCGGCGCTCATCCATCTTGATGTCGCGGCCCTGGCTCTCCATCGCCGCCATGAAGAAGCGCAGCGCGTCGGCGCCGTACTGGTCGATCAGCCCCAGCGGATCGACCGTGTTGCCCTTCGACTTCGACATTTTCGAGCCATCGGCGGCGCGGACAAGACCGTGGAGATACAGGGTCTTGAAGGGCACATCATCCATGAAGTGCAGCCCCTGCATCATCATCCGCGCGTCCCAGAAGAACAGGATGTCGAAACCGGAAATGAGCACGTCGTTCGGATAGCGCCCCGCCAGCGCCTTGTCGCCGTGATCGGGCCAGCCCAGCGTCGCGAACGGCCACAGCGCGGAGGAGAACCATGTATCCAGCACGTCCGGGTCGCGGGTCAGAACCACGCCCTCGCCCGCTTCCTGCTGCGCTTCCGCTTCGCTCTCCGCGACGAAGACGCGGCCATCCTCGGCGAACCAGGCCGGAATCTGATGCCCCCACCAGAGCTGGCGGCTGACGCACCAGGGCTGGATATTCTCCATCCAGTTGAAGAAGGTCTTTTCCCATGCCTGCGGCACGATCCTGATCGCGCCCGACCGGACCGCCTCGATCGCGGGCTTGGCAAGTGTCGACGCGTCGACATACCATTGGTCGGTCAGCCACGGCTCGATCACCACGCCAGACCGGTCGCCATAAGGGGTCTGGATCACGCGATCCTCGACCCGCTCCAGCACGCCCTGCTCATCCAGCATCGCGACGATGACCTTGCGCGCCTCGAACCGGTCGAGACCGATCAGCTCGGCGGGGATCAGGCCGTCCGCAGTCTGGCAAATCCGTGCCTGCGCATCAAGCATGTTGAGCATGTCGCGCGCCTCGATCCCGGCGCGGCGGCCGACCTCGAAATCGTTGAAGTCATGGCCCGGCGTGATCTTCACCGCGCCCGAGCCCAGTTCGGGGTCGGCATGATCGTCGGCGACGATCGGGATCAGGCGGCCGGTGATCGGCACACGAACCTGCTGGCCGATCAGCGCGACATAGCGCGCGTCCGCCGCATTCACCGCGACCGCCATGTCGGCCAGCATCGTCTCGGGCCGCGTCGTCGCGACCGAGATGCTGCCAGAGCCGTCCGCCAGCGGATAGGTCAGATGCCAGAACTTGCCCTGAACCTCGCGCGTCTCGACCTCCAGGTCGCTGATCGCGGTGCCGAGCCCGGCGTCCCAGTTGACCAGCCGCTTGTCACGATAGAGCAGCCCCTGGCGATACAGGTCGACAAAGACCTTCAGCACCGCCTTGCTGAAGCCGTCATCCATGGTGAAGCGCTCGTTCGCCCAATCCATCGAACAACCCAGCCGCCGCAACTGGCCGGTGATCTGGCCGCCGCTTTCCGCCTTCCAGGTCCAGACCTTTTCGAGGAACTGGTCGCGGGTGAAGTCGGTGCGCTTTTCGCCGCGCGCGTTCATCTGGCGCTCGACGACCATCTGGGTTGCGATACCGGCATGGTCGGTGCCAACGACCCACAACGCGTCCTTGCCCTTCAACCGGGCGTGACGGACCAGGATGTCCTGCAACGTGTTGTCCAGCGCATGGCCGATATGCAGGTTGCCGGTCACGTTGGGCGGCGGATTGACGATGGTCCAGGGTTCGGCATTCGGGCGGTCGGGGCGAAACAGGCCCTTTTCCTCCCAATGGCCATACCAGCGGGCTTCGATTGCGGCGGGGTCGAACGTCTTGGGCAGCTCAGTCATGATGCTGCCTTAATCAGGCAAAGCGCCGGACGCCAGATGCTCCGGTACGCTTCTCGCCCCCGAACGATCCGACACGACGCGAATCGGTTCGCCGAGCCACCCGGCGAGTCTGTCGCCCTGCCCCGTGACGCGGTGTGGCGGCCAGACCCGGCGGCATCGCCGGTTCCGCCGCTGGACCGATCAGCGTCCTTCGCGGGTGATCCGGGCGATTTCGCGCGCGACCATCGCCTCGACCATGGCGGGCAGATTGGCGTCGAGCCAGTCGCGCAGCATCGGCCGTAGCATGTCGCGGACCAGCCCCTCCAGCGTACCGTCGCTGCTGGGCTCGGGCTTGACCATCATACGGCTCAACGCCTCCAGGGAGTCCCGGCTGGCCTCGGCCGCCCGGGGAGATACGATCGCGTCCTCGGCATCCGTCTGCTCGACCGGGGCCGGAGCCGTGACGGGGGCCGTCGCACGAGCGGCCGGTTCGGGCGCCGGATCCGGGACAGGCGGTGCGACGGGCTCGGGGGACTGGGCCGCGGAATGGCCGCGCAGCGTCGATTCGACCGCGCGCTGTGCCGCCGCCTCGACCGCCATGCGCAGCGGCATCGGATCGCTCAGCTCCAGGATCTCCGGCGCTTCGGGTTCCACGACGGGCGACGGCACGGGGCGCGGCTGACGGCGCTGGCGCGTGGGCACCTCGCCCTCTTCGGCGATGATCCTTTTGATCGAGGAGAGGATTTCCTCCATCGACGGCTCGGCGCTGATTTCACCCATAACCGCAGTCCCCATTGAAGCCCCCCAATGGCCCCCATCGGCCTTATTGCCGGCTGGGCGCCTCCGCACCTGTCGTCAATGCGGGGCTTCTGTCAACAGGGGCGTTGACGTCGGCGTCGAGCGGGCGGGTGATCGCGGCGGTCTGCGCCGGGGTTCCGGCGGTGGTGCCGGCGACAGGCGCGGGCTCGCCATCACCGTCCCAGTCGTTCATGCGGTGGCGCACACGCTTGTAATTGGCGACCGGGTCATAGAGCGAACCGCCGTCGAGCCCTAGGTCCCGCGCCTCGGCATTGCCCATCGCGGCGATCAGAGCGAAGCCCGCAACATAAGCGTCACGCCGCGCCGTCACCAGCGTCACCTGGCTGTTCAGCAATTCCTGCTCGGCATTCAGAATGTCGAGGATGGTGCGCGTCCCGACGCTGTTTTCGGCGCGTACGCCTTCGAGCGACAGAGAGTTGGCGCGCACCGCCGATTCGGCCGACGCGATCACCTGCTGCGAGGATTGCCAGACGGCATAGGCGGAGCGGACCCGCGCCACCACCTGACGCTCGGTGCCGGTCGCATTCTCCAGCGCCTGGCTCCGCAACGCCTCCGCCTGGCGGACCTGCGCCGCCGGACGACCGCCCTGGAACAGAGGCATCGACAATTGCAGGCCCGCCGTGGCGTTGATGCCCGAGCTCGGCGCGGTGGGCACGCTCAGCGAGCCGAGATAATTGAAATAATTGCCGCTCGACACCGCCGACACGCGCGGCAGGCGGTTGGCGCGCGCGACGCTGATGTCATAGCGGGTCGCATCGGCCGCACGCCGCGCCGCGATCAACTGGGGATTCTGCTCCAGCGCGACTCCCACCGCCTCGTTGGGCGAGGCGGGCAGCATCGGCAATGCGGGTGGCTGCTCCAACCCGACCGGCGCGACACCGACCACCGCGACATAGTTTTCGCGGCTGGAGATCAGGTTCGCCTGCGCCGACTGAAGCTGCGCGCGCGCCTGGGCCAGTCGCGCCTCCGATTGCGCCACATCGGTGCGGGTCAGGTCGCCGACCTGGAACCGATCGCGCGAGGCCCGCAGGTTCGTCTCCAGCACGCCGACATTGCGGGTGTTGAGATTGACGATCGCCTCGTCGCGAATGACGTTCATATAGGCGGCGACGACGTTGGTGAACAGATCGGCCTCGACCCCGCGCAACTGCGCCCGGCCGGCATCCACCCGCGTCTCGGCGGCCCGCACCGCATTCTTGACCGCGCCGCCCTGATAGAGCGGGACCGACAATTGCAGCGCGCCGGTCGCCACCCGCTCCGGGTTCAGGAAATTGTTGTTCGCGACCACGACATTGTCGGTGAACTGCCCCGAGCTTTGCAGCGACGGCAGGCCGCCGGCGCGGGCGATCGGCACATTCTCGTCGGTGGCGCGCTGCGCCGCGCGCTGCCCGGTGATCGTCGGATTGCTCTGATAGGCCCGCACCATCGCCTCGCGCAGCGTTTCCGCCGAGGCCGCCCCGCCCAGCACCATCGCCGAGCCGATCAGGACGCCGGAAACCCGGCCGAAGGTCAAATGCGGGCGCTTCGACATCAGAACTGGAAAGCACGTGGGCGGGCAAAGCCCGGCAGGATGGCGCATTCGGCGTCGGCGAAAGCGCGCACGCCGTGACCGCCCTCGGTCCGGCGGCCGCTGGCGAGACGGGTCACTCCGTGATCGACCAGCCCGGTGACGATGCGGCCGCCGACGCGCACCTGCTCGATGAGCGCGGCGGGAATCTCTTCCACCGCGCCGTCGATGACCAGCACGTCATAGGGCGCACCAGCCACATGACCGGCGGACAGCGCGCCCTCGACCAGCACGATCTTGTTCTCGCCCGCCAGCGCAGTGCGGGCCGCGGCGAACAGTTCGGCATTCTCCTCGACCGCGACCACCTCGGCCACGATCCCGGCGAGCAGCGCGGCGGTATAGCCCGTACCCGCGCCGATCAGCAGGACACGGTCCCCCGCCTCCAGATACGCCTCGGTCAGCAGACGCCCTGTCGCCATCGGCAGGTTGACCGCACGCCCCTGCCCCAGGTCGATCGTCGCGTCGCGATAGGCGACGGCGCGTAGCGCCTCGGGCACGAACGCCTCACGCGGAACACGCGTCATCTGGACGACGACGCGCTGATCGTTGACGGCGGTGGTGCGCAACTGGCTCGCGACCATCGCGTGGCGCATCGCTTCGAAATTCAAGGGGTCGTTGCTGGTCGTCATCATGGCCCATCCCTCTCGCACAGCTGTTTTAGATGTGCAATACACTAAATTGGTTCCCGCCGCTTCTATCGCGCGGGCGTTCCATCGCCAAGCGGCAGCATCATAGCCACCCATCCCCCGGCGGAGGGAAAAGCACATTCCTGTGAGTCTCAATCAGCCCAATAACGAAAAACACGACCTCAATTTACAATTTACTGGCCATGCCTAATCGTCAAAAAGCAACGACAAAACCTATGGAATTACAGTTGACATGAAACAAGAAAGACGAGAATGTCTACAAGCATTTACTAACATGGAGATATTAAATGCGCCTTGTCAAAAAAATTTCATGCTTTGCCATATTGCCGCTTACAGCGACCGGCATATCTTCGACAGTCCATGCGGGCGAGTATGCCTGCAAAACGGATTACCGAAATAGTGGCCTTACCGCGGAACAGATTGCCGAACTTTGCCGTGAGGAGCAGCTTGGCAGCACCCCGCCCCCCCGCGGCGAGGATACCGGCGACGGAAACACATATCCGGGTAGAAACTGTGGCGTCGGCACCCGCATCGGAGATTGCTACATATGGAATCCTAAGTAACCTTCCGGCGTCCGCGTCACAATTCTGGCGCGGACGCAAAGCGATATGCACGGCGACGAATTGTGATCCTCAATGGCGGTGTCGACCATGAAGGCAGCAGCGTGCATTTTTTTGCCTCGTGACAACTCGCCTGTTGACGCCACGCAAAAAACCGCACACATGCCCGCCCCTCACCGCATCGAGGCGCGATGGCGGAGTGGTGACGCAGAGGACTGCAAATCCTTGCACCCGGGTTCGATTCCCGGTCGCGCCTCCAGGGTGTCCGGGACACCCTGTTCTTTCCCGAACGGCGAAAGCGATGGACCCGAAGCTGAGCTGCGGCCACTATGGTCGCAGGCCAGCAGGTTCGGGGGATGCGATGCGCGGGATGATGACGGGATTGATTCTGGCCGCGACGATGCTGGCCGCGACACCCGCCCGGGCCGGACAGCTCGCCGCTCCACTACCCAATGCCGCGCCCGCGCCGGTGGATTACGACATCGCCTTTCCCAATGCCCGGCATCACGAGGCGCAGGTCAGCGTCACCTATCGCGGCCTGCCCGCCGGCCCCGTCCGGTTCCAGATGGCCCGCTCCTCGCCCGGCCGCTACGCGCTTCATGAGTTCGCCAAGAATGTCTATGCGGTCTCGGCGGTCGACGGGGCAGGCCATCCGCTGACGCTGGGCCGGAGCGATCCCTATGGCTGGAGCGTGGCGCGCCATGACGGCACCGTTACCCTGCGCTACACGCTGTTCGGCGATCGCGGCGACGGCACCTATGTCCAGATCGACACCAGCCATGCGCGGCTGAACATCCCCGCGACCTTCCTCTGGGCGGTGGGGCAGGATGATCGGGCGATCCGCGTCCGTTTCCATCCCCTGCCCGGCTGGAGGATCGCGACGCAGCTCGCGCCGACCAGTGATCCCGAAATCTTCACCGCGCGCGACCTGCAATTTTTCATGGACAGCCCGGTCGAGCTGTCGGCGCATGACGTGCGCAGCTGGACCGTGCCGGGGCGGACCACGCCCTATACGATCCAACTCACCGTGCACCATGGCCGCAGCGCCGCCGACATGGACCGCTTCGCCGCCATGGCGCAAAAGGTCGTCGCACAGCAGATCGCGATCTTCGGCGAGGCCCCGCCCTTCGACCATGGCCGCTACACGTTTCTGGCGGACTATATGCCGCAGGTCAGCGGCGACGGCATGGAGCATCGCAACTCCACCGTCATCAGCACGCCGCGATCGCTCGCCGCCGCCAAATTCCAGCAGATCCAGACGCTGAGCCACGAATTCTTCCATAGCTGGAATGTCGAGCGCATCCGTCCCGCCGAGCTGGAGCCGTTCGATTTCACCCGCGCCAACCCCACGCCTTCGCTCTGGCTGGCCGAGGGCTTTACCCAATATTACGGACCGCTGGCGGTGTTGCGCGCCGGGGAGATGCCGCTCGACGCCTATGTCGAGCAATTGTCGACCACACTCAATGCCGTGCTCAATACTCCGGCCCGCGCCTATGGTTCGCCGCAGGAGATGAGCCTGCGCGCCCCCTTTGTCGACGCGGCGCAGTCGATCGATCCGACCAACCCCAATATCTTCATGTCCTATTATCCCTATGGCGCGATCATCGCCCTGGCGCTCGATCTGGAATTGCGGCGATCCTTCCCTGGGCGGACGCTCGACGATTACATGCGCGAGTTGTGGCGCAGCTTCGGCAGGACCGAACGCAGCTATCGCCCGGACGATCTGCGCGCCGCGCTCGCGCGCGTGACCGGCGACCAGGCCTTTGCCGATCGCTTTTTCGCGCGCAGCGTGGATGCCAGCGGCCTGCCCGATTTCGCGCCGTTGCTGGCGCAGGCGGGCCTGACGCTTCGCCCGGCGCACCCCAAGGCGGCCTGGGCGGGCGGCACGCCGATGAGCCCGAGCGGGAGTGAGACGGGCCTGACGCTGGGCGGCGCGACCGCCCCCGGCACCCCGCTCTATCGCGCCGGATTGGACAAGGGGGATCAGATCATCGCCGCCGACGACACGCCCCTGACCACGGTCGAGGCTTGGACGGCGCTGCTCGCCGGTCACCAGCCGGGCGACACCATCACCCTCACCGTTCGACAGCGCGGGATGGAGCGGCAGGCGACGCTGGCCCTTGTCGCCGATCCGGGCGTCGAGATCGTGCCCAATGAACGGGCCGGCCTGTCGGTGACGGCGGCGCAACAGCGCTTCCGTCGATCATGGCTCGGCCCCCGGCCCATTCCCGAACGCATCGCCGAACCCGTCGCCCCGCGCTGAACCGGAACGCCAATCCGCCCTACCGCGTTGACCCATCATGAGATTTGCGCGTCGGCCAGCGGATATCTCATCCCTTGCGGCCGGACAGGCACCGTGCGAGTGTCCGGCCAGGAGTCAGTTTGCGTGCATGATCTTGTCGTTCCAAGCCAACTGGCCGATTATCTGAACCAATCGCCGATCGCATTGGCGTTGGCGCATGCGAAAGATGACAATCCGCTGATCTTCGTCAATCACGGCTTTCGCGAACTG
Organism: Facivitalis istanbulensis; assembly: GCF_040560405.1. Taxonomy (NCBI): domain Bacteria; kingdom Pseudomonadati; phylum Pseudomonadota; class Alphaproteobacteria; order Sphingomonadales; family Sphingomonadaceae; genus Facivitalis; species Facivitalis istanbulensis. Next base: position 95,597 of record NZ_JAVSCQ010000006.1, on the reverse strand, counting down.
ACCGGCTATAGCAGCGAGGACATGCTCGGCCTGAATTGCCGGATATTGCAACGCGACGCCGACAATGACGAAGCACGCCAGCGTATTCGCGAATTTCTGGCCAATGATCGCCAGTTGAATGTCCGTACGACGCTGATCAACTTCCGCAAGGACGGCCGCCCCTTCGTCAACCTGCTCTATATGTCGAAGCTGCGGCAGTTGAACGGGCAAATGCCCTATGTCTTCGCGTCGCAATTCGATGTCAGCCGATCGCAACCCGAACGACTGTCCGCCTATGATACCGAACTGGGACGGACGATCGGCCGGATCGGGCCAGTGCTGGCCGAGCGCGGCATGGTGCTGGAAGGATCGCTGACCGCGATCGCCAATACCGTCGCGACCATCGCACAGGCCAAGCTCACCCTATCCGACCTCGACCGCGCGGCGTTTCCGTGACCGCGTCCGGTCCGGCAACAGGAACGCCCTCATGACCGAACGCGACTCCGCCGCAGCGCCCGATGCCGTGCCGATCGTCGGCATCGGCGCGTCCGCCGGCGGGCTCGAGGCGCTGCGCGAGATGCTGACCCCGGCGCGGGCGCCAACGGGCATGGCGTTCGTGGTGGTCCAGCACCTCGATCCCAATCACGAAAGCATGCTGGCGCAACTGCTCGACCGGCACACCAATTTGGAAGTGCGCCAATGCGAGGGGTCGGAACAGATCCATGCCGACCATGTCTATATCATCCCGCCGGGCCGCGGTCTGGCCATTCGCGGCGGCGTGCTGGAACTGACCGATTTCGTCCAGCCGCGCGGGTTGCGGCGGCCGATCGACGATTTCTTCCTGTCGCTGGCCAATGATCAGCAGGGCAATGCCGCCTGCGTCATCCTGTCGGGCACCGGCGCGGACGGCACGACCGGCCTGCGCGCGATCAAGGAGAATGGCGGCGTCAGCGTGGTGCAGCGTCCCGAGAGCGCGCGCTATGACGGGATGCCGCTGTCGGCGGTCGGCACGGGGCTGGTCGATTTCGTCAAGCCCGCCGGAGAGATCGTCGCCTGTCTCCAGGCGTTTTTCGCACGGCGCACGGGCGAGCCCAAGCATGAGGAGGCCGAGGTCGTCGCCGACCATATCGACGATCTGTGCCGGGTGCTGCGCAATGCGGTCGGCCATGACTTTTCGGGATACAAGCGCACCACCCTGGTCCGCCGGGTCGAGCGACGCATGCATGTCCTGGGCATCGGCACGGGTTCGGCCTATCTGGCGCGGGTGAAGGGCGACGCGAATGAGTGCGAGGCGCTGTTCCGCGACCTGCTCATCAACGTCACCCGCTTCTTCCGCGACGCCGAATTGTTCGAAACGCTGCGGACGAAGGCGATCCTGCCGCTGATCCGTGATCGCGATCCGGACGAGGATATCCGCATCTGGGTGCCCGGCTGCTCCAGCGGCGAGGAGGCCTATAGCATCGCGATGCTGTTCGCCGACGCCGCGCGCGAGGCGGGCGAGCCGCTGGCCGTACAGGTCTTCGCCACCGATATCGACGAACAGATGCTGCAGATCGCGCGGGAGGGCAGCTATCCGGTCGCCGCGCTGGCCGATATCCCCGCGCCTCTGCGCGAGCGCTACACCATGCCGCATGCGGAACGGTTCAGCATCTCGAACGAGATCCGCGACATGATCCGCTTTTCCAACCATAGTCTGGTCAAGGATCCGCCCTTTTCGCGGATCGACCTCGTATCCTGCCGCAACCTGCTGATCTATTTCGACGATCGGTTGCAGCAATCGGTGCTGCCGCTCCTCCATTATGCGGTTCGCCCGGGGGGATTTCTGTTCCTCGGTCCATCGGAAAGCGTCGGTCGGTTCGACCACCTCTTTCCCGCGGTCGACAGTCAGGCACGATTGTTCGAGCGCTCGCCCGGCTCCCCCACCTACCCCATCGACCTGCCCGGTGGCCATGACAACCGGGGCGTGCGGCGGCGCGACGAACGAACCGGACGCGACAGCGGCGCACCGACCGGCGATGACAGCGCGGCGATGCGGCGGATCGTTGATCGCTATGCCCCGCCCAGCATGGTGCTGGACCAGGATGGCGGCATACTCGCTGCGTTCGGCAAGCTCAGCCGCTATTTCAACTTTCCCGTGACCCGCGCGGGCGGGTCGAGCGCGGTGACGCTGGCACGCAGCGGACTGCGCGAGGTGATCGGCCCGATGCTCCGCCAGGCACGCGACACGCGCAAGCGCGTTGTCGCGCGCGATGTCGCGGTGACCACCGAATATGGCATCCAGAAGGTCGAGGTCATCTGCGACCCGATGGCCGACCGATCGCTGCTGTTCCTGTTCCGCGACTCCGCGCCTTTTGCCCCGGTCGAATATAGCGACCTGGCCGATCTGGAGCCGGGCGACGATCATATCGAGGCGCTGGAGGACGAACTGCGCCTGACCCGCCACCGCCTGCGCTCGACCGTCGAGGAACTGGAGACGGCGAATGAGGAGCTGAAAAGCTCCAACGAAGAAATGATGTCGATGAACGAGGAGCTTCAATCGACCAACGAGGAGCTGTCGACCGTCAATGACGAGCTGAAGACCAAGGTCGACCAGTTGACCGTCGCCAATTCCGACCTGCGCAATTTCTTCGAATCGACCGACCTCGCGGTCGTCGTGCTGGACGACGACCTGCGGATACGCAGCTTTACCGAAGCGGCACGGTCGATCTTCCCGCTCCAGCCGGGCGATCGGGGGCGGCCGCTCACCGATGTTGCCACCCGGCTGGCGACGAACGAATATCTGGAAGGCGCGGCGGCCGTTGCGGCGGGCGGCCTGCCGCAACGGCACCGGGTGACGACGCGCGACGGCGAACGCACGCTCGCGCTGCGCATCCTGCCCTATCGCACCCAGGGCAATGGCGTGGACGGTGCGACCCTGGTCCTGACCGACATTACCGAGGCGCTCAGCATGGAGCGCGCCCTGGCCGCCGAGCGCGAGCGGCTGGACATCGCCGTCAAGGCGGGCGGCATCGGCGTCTGGGAGTATCGCGCCGCCACGAACGAAACGCTGCTCGACGATACCGGTCGCCGGCTCTTCGGCGTCGATGCGGACGAGGCGCATTCGGTCCGGCGGCTATTCGGCCGGATCGTCCCGGCCGACCGCCGCAGGGTTCGCCGGACGCTGGCCGACGCCATTGCCGCGCAAGGCGATTTCGAGATGACCTTCCGCGTGGCGGTTGAGGACAAGGAACGCTGGATCAAGGGCTTTGGCCGCGTCGTCACCGCCGCGCCGCCGCATCGCATGGTCGGCGTGTCGATCGACGTTACCGCGGAACATGCCATCGCCGAAACCCGCGAGCTGATGCTGCGCGAGATGAACCACCGGGTGAAGAACCTGTTCGCGATCATCTCGGGCATCGTCTCGGCGGCGGCACGGTCGCATGCGGATGTCCGCGAAATGGCGGAGGATGTCCGCGAGCGGATCGCGACGCTGGGCCGCGCGCATTCGCTGGCCTCGCCCGCGGGAGAACAACAGGCGATCGAGCTGGGCACGCTGGTCGAGGCGACGATCGCGCCCTATCTGGGGCAGGCGCGCACCAGGGTCGACGGTCCTCGCCTGCTGATCGACCGGCGTTTCCTGTCGCCGCTGGCCTTGATCCTGCACGAATGGGCGACCAACTCGGTCAAATATGGCGCGCTGTCGCATGGCGAAGGCGCGTTGGCCGTGGAATGGAGCGTCGAGGGCGACCGGATCCGCCTCTTATGGTCCGAAATCGGCGGCCAGCCCCCGGCGGACATACCATCCAAGGGCTTCGGCACCACTTTGGTACAGACGTCGTCACGACAATTGGATGCGCAGTTGGAACGGCAGTTCACGGATGAACGTTTCCTCCTGACCCTGATACTGCCGGACGCAATCCTATCTCATGACTAAAACGGTATTGCTTGTCGAAGACGAATTCTTCGTGGCCCTTGATCTGCAACATATGATCGAGGACGGCGGCTATAGCGTCGACGGCCCTTATGTCAGCGTCGCGGACGTGCTGGCGCATCTGGACGGCAACAGGCCGGATCTGGCCTGCGCCATTCTCGATGTGCGGTTGCGCGATGGAGAGGTGTTTCCGGTCGCCGAAATGCTGCGCGAGGCGGGCGTGCCACTGATCTTCCATTCCGGCCATGCCGATGAGATGACGTTGCAGGCCCGCTATCCGGGCGCTGCGGTATGCGGCAAGCCCTGCTCCCCATCCTTGTTGCGGCACACGCTGGCCAAGGCGGTCGTGGGAACGTGCGAAGAGGAACGTCGCGCGGTCTGACCTTGTGGCTGCGCGCAACCACCGGTTTCTGTCCTGCCGCCCCTCCCCCCCCACACACACCTGACCATCGAAGGACGCCGGAAACAATCGTCCCGACGCCAGTCCTATAGGGATAGGTTGGACGGCCCTGTTCCGGTCGCATCGTTCCGACGCGGCACGGCGACCGCATCGCAACCACCCTTCATCCAAACCGATCGGCGTGATGCCGTGCCCGTCGACATGTTCATTTGCGCCAACGGCGCATCATAGCGTGCGGGGCCTTTGCGTCGGACCCCAGGCGGACTATGCTGCACTGCATGAATTCCTGGGATGCGCATCGGCGCCAGGGCCATTTGGCCAGGCAGGGGCGCGGTATCGCGCGGTGGCTCGAGTTGCGCGCGATCGCCATGATGCCGGGGCAATTCGACGTGGAGGCGGGACTTCGTGGCGGCGTGATCGTCGCGGGGCCGCTGCTCGGGCTCCTGATCTCGCACGATCATCTCCTGGCCTGGGCAATCTTCGCCGCCTTCTGGACGTGCCTGGCGGACGGCGGTGGCCCGATCGGGCGGCGGCGCACGCTTCTCGCGGGATTCGCAGGGGGCGGCACCGCCATCGCCTTTCTCGGCACCTGGATCGCTGGTTGGGGACAGGGACCGGCGCTGACCATCGGTGCGGCGCTGGTCTTCGTGTCCGCCCTGATGCCGCTATGGTGGCGCGGAACCTCGGTCGTGGCGACGCTGATCGGCGTGGTCGCGGTGGTCGCAGCGGGCTATCCCATGGCCGCCGGGGATGCGGCGCGGCTGGCGCTATGCTTCCTGGCCGGCAGCAGCTGGGCCCTCCTGATCCTGACCTTGCTATGGCGCGGCGACGAAGCATCCCCTCCGCGCCGGGCGGTGGCGAGCGTGTTCGCCTGTCTCGCCGACATGGCCCGTGACCTGTCCGTGCACCGCCCCGCCACGATCGACCCGGCCCGTTACGGCCAACATCGCCGGGCGGTGCGCATCGCGATCGAGCGCGCGCGGACCCAGCTTGCCTCCACGGGGTCTGAGGATGCCCCCACGATCCTGTGGCTCGGCGCGATGCTAACCCGGGCGGACGACGCCTTTCACGCGATGTTGGCCCTCGATCACCTCCGGAGCCCGGGGGAAGCCGCGCATGACGCCGCCGGGCCGCTGGCCACGCGCCTGCACATGGTGGAGCGCCTGATCCGCTATCCGAAGCGGAGCCAGCCACCGGCGACGCCATTGCCGCTGAACGACACGCCCGTAAGTGCGGGCGCCATTCGCACCGCCTGGGCGGTGATCGACGATGCGCTGACCGGACCATTCGATGCGCCATCGGCTTCGCCCCCCGCGCCCGTCGCCATAAGCGGAAAGAGCGGCGCAGCGCCGTCCGTGCTCGGCCACGCCTTGCGCACCGCGATGGCGGTCCTGCTGGTGACGGTCGCGGCACGGCTGCTCCATCTGCAATATCCCTATTGGACCGCCATGGCCGTGGTCGTCGTGCTCAGCCCCGCACGGCGTCAGAGCGTCAGTCGCGGGATCGAACGGATCATCGGATCGGTGGTCGGTGGCGCACTGGCGGTCACGGTCCTGCACCTGACCGCCGCGACACCCGCCGTGGCGATCCTGGTGCTGTTCGCCACCATCGTCACGCTCGCCCTGCGCCCGGTCAATTATACCTTATTCGTCAGCGTGCTGACGCTGTTGTTCGTGCTGGTCATGCATCTGCTTCACCCGGTCGATGGCATCGTGACCGCGCGGATGGTCGACAATGTGCTGGGCAGCATCGTCGCGATCGGGGCGACGCTGCTGCTGATGCGCGGCGATGCGGTTTCGACCGGAGCGCTGGTGGACGCGGCGGTGGACGCGAACCGTGCCTATCTGACCGCCATCGCCTCCGGCGACCCCGCAGCGGTGGCCACCGCGCGCCGTGCCGCCGGGCTGGCGAGTTGCGAGGCGGAGATCGCGGTTCATGCGCCCGACCGGCTGTTCGGGGCGACCGCCAGCGCGGCCGAACGTGAAGCGCTGTCCACCGCCCGACGGCTGGCGGGTGAAGCGGCGGTCGCGTGGCACGACCGGAATCCGACGACCCGAACAAGCCGCCCCGAAGCTTAGCGCCTTGCGATGACTGGTAAGGCCGCATATGCACCGAGCATGGCCGAAAAGAGCGAAAACAGCCGTCTTTACGAGCGGGTCGCGCGCGCGATCAGTGCGAGCATCATTTCAGGCGAATATGCGGTGGGGCAACGCCTGCCATCCGAACGCGACCTGGCACTGGCGCATTCGGTGTCGCGCCCGACCGTGCGCGAGGCGATCATCGCGCTGGAACTCGACGGGCTGGTCGAAGTGCGGATGGGCTCGGGCGTCTATGTCATCGCCGCCACCCCCAATGACGGGCGCGCGGGCGAAACCGATATCGGCCCGTTCGAACTGCTGGAGGCGCGCCGCGCGATCGAAGGCGAGATTTGCGCGCTTGCCGCGGCGCGGATCGAGGACGAGACGCTGGTCGAGCTTCGGGAACTGGTCGAAACGATGCGCGGCACCGATGTCGATCGCGCGGAAGAGGCCGATCGCCGTTTCCACGAGACCATCGCCCGCGCCACGCAGAACAGCGCGATGGTCGCCAGCGTCGAGATGCTGTGGAACGCCCGCGCGCGTTCGCCGCAATATCGGCTGCTCAGCGACAAGGCGCATGGCGCGGGAATCGTCCCTCGGCAGGAAGATCATATGGTGATCTATGAGGCGCTGGCCACGCGCGATCCCGATGCCGCCCGCGCCGCGATGCGCCAGCATCTGAGCAATGTGATGGAAGCGATCCTCGCCGCCACCGAAGTCCATGAAATGGAACAAGCCCGCGCCCGTATCGCTGCGCACCGTCAACGCTACGCGGTGTAGGGCTGACGGCAACACCGGATCGGAGCAGGCAACCAAATGCCCCACAAGGCGTCCGGCCTTCCGATCCGGCCTGATCGTCCTTTCTGTCCTATGATTGCATAGCGGCATCCTCTGCGACAGTCACCGCACCCGCCACGTGAAGATGGCGCATCCGCGCGACCAGCACCGCCGCGCCGATCAGGTCGAACACGGCCAGCGCGGCGAATAGCGGGCCATAGCCGGTGTGATCGGCCAATTGCCCGATCAGCAGCGAAAAGAGCAGGCCGCCGACCCATCCAGCCTGGCCGACAAAGCCATTGGCGGTACCGACCTCCTCCGCTGTAAAAACATCGGCCGACAAGGTATTGATAAGCACGGAAAGCATCTGGTGGGCGAAACCCCCGACGCAGAACAGGGCGATCGCGGTATAGGGGTCGGCCGCCAGCCCGATACAGCCCGGCGCGATCATCAGCACCGCCGCCATGCAGACCCCCACGACCCGCGACCCGATCAACCCGGTCCCGAATCGCCGCATCACCCAGGGCGAGATATAGCCGCCGCACACGCTGCCCAGATCCGCCGCCAGAAAGGGCAGCCAGGCGAACAGCGCGATCTGCTTGAGGTCCATGCCACGCTCGCTCGCCAGATAGAGCGGGATCCAGAAGCTGAAGGTCTGCCATGCCGGTTCGGCCAGGAAACGCGGAATCGCGATGGTCCAGAATTTGGCGGTGGACAGGATCGCGCGCGGGCTGCTCCGCTTGCCGGTGGGCGGCGGACGATCGGCCATGATCGCGCGATATTCGTCGTCCTCCAGCCCGGGATGATCGGCCGGAGACCGGTAGAAGACGTACCAGGCCACCGCCCAGGCGATGCCGACACAGCCCGTGACGACAAAGGCCCAGCGCCAATCGGCATAGAGCGAGATCGTCACCACCACCGGCGGGGCAAGCAACGCGCCCAGCGAGGTGCCCGCGTTGAACCATCCCACCGCCACCGATCGTTCGCGCGGGGGAAACCATTCGGCAATCGCCTTCACCCCGGACGGCAAGGCCGACGCCTCCGCCATGCCGAGCAGTCCGCGAAACAGCGCCATTGCCAGCCATCCCGCCGCCAGCGCGTGCAGCATGTTGGCGACCGACCAGGCCACGCCGAACACCGCGAACCCGACGCGCAGGCCGAAACGATCGATGATCGCCCCTGCGACCGGCTGCATCACGGTATAGGCGAGCTGGAACGCACCGACGACATAGCTATATTGCTGCGTCGTCATGTGCAGCGTGGTCTTTAGTTCGGGGGCGAGCACGCCCAGCGAATTGCGCGCGAGATAATTGGTGATCGTCCCGCCACACACCAACGCGACGATCCACCAGCGAAGGTGTCGTACCTTCTTCATTGCCTTCCCCGCCCTCTCTCCACGCTCGCCTTCCGGGGCGAATAATGGAATGCTAGGAAGGTAAAGCCAACAAGTCCATAGTGGTAAGGCCAGATTTACAAACTAATGGCCGACCGTGCCATCGCCTGTCCTGGACCTTGTGGTCCGCAGCAGGCCAGACCCTCACGACCGCCCCGGACGGCACCCCCGCCCAGTCACCCGCGACAGCCCGCAAATTCGGGAAACGCCGCCCCCGGCTCTCTTCGATGACCATGGCCCGCACCGACGCGACAAATGCCGGGACTAAACATCTAGAAGGGCAAGGCTTCGTCGCGCGGGGGAATCGCGCCGGGGCGCATCACCGTCCATCCGGCGAGCCTATGTCCCCGGATCGCGGCCTCGGCGGGCGCAAAGCCCTGCATCCGCGCGGCCAGATAGCCCGCATTGAACGCATCCCCCGCTCCGCTGGTATCGCGTGGTGCCAGGAACTGGGGCGGCGGCACCAGCCCGACCTGCGTCAACAGGCACCCCTCGCCCCCCAGCTTCACGACCAGTTCGGTCGCCCCCAGTCCCCGCCAGCGCGCCTGCACCGCCTCGGCCGAGGTCACCCCCTCCAGCATCATCTCGTCTTCCAGCGTCGGCAGGCCGATATCGCAGACGGCGATACCGCGTCGGCAAAGGTCCTGCGCCTCGTCCCGATCGGCGAACAGCCGGGGCCGATAATTGCCGTCGAACGCCACCCGGCCACCCCCGGCGCGCACCCGCGCCGCCAGGTCGAACAGCCTTTCGCGCCCCTCCTCTTCCAGGATCGCCAGCGTGATCAGCGAGAAAAGCAGCAGGTCGGCATCGGCCGCCGCCGCGACCACCGCGCCACTGCCGGGCAACGACAGCGTCCGCCGCGCCGCACTCTGCCCGCGCCAATAGGCGAAGCTGCGTTCGCCCACCGCGTCGGTCGTGATCGCGTACAGGCCCGGCATCCGGCTGGCATCCGTCTGGATCAGCGCGGTGTCGATCCCCTCCTTCGCCCAGTCGGTTCGCAAGGTCGTGCTGAACGGATCGTCGCCCAGCGCGGTGAGGTAGCGGACATCGCATCCCATCCGCGCCATGTGGATCGCGGTGTTCAGCGTATCGCCGCCATGGCCCAGCCGCCAGCCATCGCCTTCGCCCCGCGACAACTCGATCATTCCTTCTCCGACGACGACGACGCCCATGCGTTTCCTCTCCGTTCCATCCATCGCCTGTGTGGCAAGACCAGATTATTGAACTGGTCAATCCGAAATGCCAATGCTAACGCCAGTCGATCCGGCATTGGCCTCTATCGAATGAGAGTTGGCGACGTGTTCATGATCCAGACGATGCGATGGTTCGGCCCTGCCGATCCCGTATCCTTGTTCCATATTCGCCAGGCAGGCGCCACGGAAGTGGTAACCGCGCTGCATGACATTCCCAATGGACAGGTCTGGCCACGCGCCGCCATCGCCGAACGCCGGCGGATGATCGAGGCGGCGGGGCTGAGCTGGAGCGTCGTCGAAAGCCTGCCCGTCCACGACACGATCAAGCGCGGCGACCTGAACCCCGCACTGATCCAGGCCTATGGCGACAGCCTGCGCCATCTGGCGGCGGAGGGGGTGCGCACCGTCACCTATAATTTCATGCCGCTGCTCGACTGGACACGAACCGATCTCGACTGGCCGCTGCCCGATGGCGCAACCGCGCTGCGTTTCGAATGGGCGGCGGTCGCGGCCTATGACCTTCATATCCTGCGCCGCCCCGGGGCGGAGGCCGATTATTCCCCGGCGGTCCGTCACGCCGCCGCCGAGCGCTTCGCCGCCATGACCGCGCAGGAGCGTCACCGGCTGGAACGCACCATCATCGCCGGCTTGCCGGGCAGCGAAGAAAGCTTCGATTCCGCCGCCTTTCTCCGTGCCATCCAGAGCTATGCCGGGGTCGATGCCGACCAGTTGCGCGCCAACCATGTAGCCTTCCTGAACGCCGTGTGCCCGATCGCGGAGGAGGTGGGCATCACGCTTGTCGTCCATCCCGACGATCCGCCCTTTCCCCTGTTCGGCCTGCCGCGCGTGGTCAGCACGGCGGACGATCTCGACCGCCTCTACGCCGCGGTGCCGTCGCCCGCCAACGGACTATGCTTCTGCACCGGCTCGTTCGGCGTGCGCGCCGACAACGATCTGCCCGCGATGATCCGGCGCTTTGGCGAGCGGATCGATTTTCTCCACCTCCGGTCCGTCGCATGGGAGGCGGAGGAACGCTGCTTTCACGAGGCCGCGCATCTGGGCGGCGATGCCCGCATGATCGAGGTGGTGCAGGCCGTGGTCGAGCTTTCGCGGGTCCAGCGGCGCGCCATTCCCATGCGGCCCGATCATGGCCACCGGATGATGGACGACCTCCACCGCGAGGCCAATCCGGGCTATTCACTGCTCGGCCGGATGCGCGGACTGGCGGAGTTGCGCGGGCTGGAACAGGGGATCGCCCATATGCTGGACCTGTCGCCAGAGCGTGCCGTCACGCAGGCCCCGCATGCCGCCGCGCAGGAGCCGGTCGCGTGACCCGGCGCCTGGCGCTTCATCCCGATCGACTGTTTTCCGCCGATCCGACGACACGCGCGATCGCGCGCACCCTCTATGCCGAGGTTGCCGATCTGCCGATCGTCAGTCCGCACGGCCATACCGATCCACGCTGGTTCGCGACCGATGCCCCATGGTCGAACGCCACCGAATTGCTGCTCGCGCCCGATCACTATATCTTCCGGATGCTCTACAGCCAGGGCGTGCCGCTGGACGATCTGGCGATCCCCCGCCGCTCGGGTCATCCCACGACCGATCCGCGGGCGGCCTGGGCATTGTTCGCGGCACATTATCATCTGTTTCGCGGCACGCCGTCGCGGCTGTGGCTCGACCATGTCTTTGCCGAGATATTCGGGATCGACGTCGCGCTGGAGGCCGCCACCGCCGACCATTATTTCGACGCGATCGGCGAGAGGCTGGCAACCGAGGCCTTTCATCCGCGTTCGCTGTTCGAGCGGTTCCGTATCGACTGCCTCGCCACCACCGAAGGCGCGGACGATGCGCTGCTCCATCACCAGGCGATCCGCGCCTCGGGCTGGCAGGGACGCGTCATCACCACCTATCGCCCTGACAGCGTGATCGATGTCGAGCATGAACAATTTGCGGCCGCGATGGAGCGCTTCGCCGCGCTGACCGGCGAGGATGTCCATGGCTGGCAGGGCTATCTGGCCGCGCATCGAAAGCGTCGGGCCGCCTTTCGCGCAATGGGCGCGACCGCGACCGATCACGGCCATCCCAGCGCCGCCACCGCCAATCTGTCGGCGGTCGAATGCGAAGCATTGTTCGCGCGGATCGTCGGCGGCAACTGGACTCCAGCCGACGCCGAACTGTTCCGCGCGCAGATGCTGACCGAGATGGCGAAGATGAGCGTCGCGGACGGCATGGTGATGCAGATCCACCCCGGCTCCTATCGCAACCACAATGCCGGGCTGTTCACCAGCCATGGCCGCGACAAGGGCGCCGACCTGCCGATGCGGACCGATTATGTCCATGCGCTCAAGCCCATGCTGGACGTCGTCGGCAACGAACGCGACCTGACCATCATCCTCTTCACGCTGGACGAAAGCGCCTATGCGCGTGAACTGGCCCCGCTGGCGGGCCATTATCCCTGCCTGAAGCTGGGCCCCGCCTGGTGGTTCCATGACAGTCCTGAGGGGATGCGCCGCTTCCGCGAGATGACGACCGAGACGGCGGGTTTCTACAACACGGTCGGCTTCAACGACGACACGCGCGCCTTTCTGTCGATCCCGGCGCGGCACGATGTCGCGCGACGGGTCGATTGCGACTTCCTCGCCCGGCTGGTCGCCGAGCACCGGCTGGAGGAGGATGAGGCGGTCGAACTGGCGCATCAATTGACCAGCGGCCTCGTTCGCAGAGCCTATCGCCTGTGAGCACCGCTCGCCTGAACGCCGGCAGCGTCACCGCGCTGCCCGACGATGTGGCCCGGCCCGGCTATGACCGGGAAGGACAGCGGATCGGCATCGTCCATCTGGGGCTCGGCGCGTTTCACCGGGCCCATCAGGCCGTCTATACCGACGACGCGATGGCGGCCGGCGACCGGAACTGGGCGATCGCGGCAGCCTCGCTGCGATCGGCGGGGATGTGCGCGGCGCTGGCCCCGCAGGACGGGCTCTATACCGTCACCGAACGCTCCGGCGACGGCGATAGGATCCGGCTGATCGGCGCGATCCGCGACGTCACGGTCGCGGCGCGGGGCCCCGAGCGGTTGGCCGCCCTGCTCGCCGCCCCCGACACCCGGCTGGTCACGCTGACCGTGACCGAGAAGGGCTATTGGCGACGCCCCGATGGGAAAACCGACCTGGCGGGACTTCTGGCGAACGGGAACAGCATCTATCATCATCTCGGCCAGGCCGTCGCGGCGCGACAGGCGGCGGGCCTCGACCCGCTGACCCTGGTGAGTTGCGACAACCTGCCCGACAATGGCCGGGTCCTGCGCGACGGGCTCGCCGCGTTTCTCGACCATCATGGCATGACGCGGGCACGGGACTGGTTCGAGCGCGACTGGCGCTGCCCCAACACCATGGTCGACCGGATCGTCCCCGCCGTGACCGACGCCGATCGCGAGCGTATCGAAGCCCTTCTCGGCCAGCGCGACGACGGCGCGGTCCTCACCGAACCCTATCGCCAATGGGTAATCGAGGAGGATTTCGCGGGCGAACGGCCGCGTTGGGAGATGGGAGGGGCGCGGCTGGTCCCGGATGTCCGGCCCTATGAGACGGCAAAACTGCGGATGCTCAACGGCGCGCACTCGGCGCTCGCCTATCTGGGACTGGAGCAGGGCCATGGCTTTGTGCATCAGGCCGTCGCCGATCCGGTCATTCGCCCGGTCGTGGAGCGACTGATGCGGCAGGAGGCGGCGAGCAGCTTCACTCCGGCCCCCGGCCAGGATCTGGACCGCTATGCCGATGCGTTGCTGGCGCGCTTCGCCAATCCGGCGCTGGCCCATCGGCTGGCCCAGATCGCGAGCGACGGGTCGCAGAAGGTGGGACCGCGCTGGCTCGCGTCGCTGGCCGAGCATGGGCACCGGGGCGAGACGGCACCCGCGACCCTGACCGCGCTGGCGGCATGGCTGCGTTTCAGCCGCACGGGCCATGCCCTGTCGCCCGATCCGCTGTCCGGGGAACTGGCCGGCCTCTGGGCCCGATTAGGCTCAGACGGCATCGTGGACGGGCTGTTCGGCGACGGTGGGCTGCTGGCCGATCAGTGGCGACCAACGGATGCGCAAAAGGCACTGCTGCAAACGCTTTGCGAAGGATGAACGCCAAGCCATCCGGCGGAGTGAAAGGGCGGCTCCGTCGCCGGGCTTCAATCCCCCGCCGCTCCAACGACCATCAGCGGAACGGCGCAGCAGCCCGCCAAGGCCTCGCGCCGACGCTGCTCAGCCCTTCGTCACGCCGCTCCAATCCAGCATCCCGGCCGTGATCCAGCCATAGCGGTAATTGGCGTAGAACAGAACGAACATCACGGTCGCGACGATCGTGGTCCGCAACAGGAAACGGCCGGGCCGAAAGACGTGCGGTGCGCTTTCGGCCGTGCCGGGAATGGGTGCCTCCCCCACCTCTTCGCTGGTCCGAACGCCGAAGGGCAGGACCAGGAAGACGGCGAGGAACCAGAACAGGACGTAGATCGCAAGCGCCGACGTCCAGTGCATGGGATCAGGCCTCGATCAACAGGACGTCGACGATCGGCTTCTTGCCGGTCCAGCGGGTCGCGACGCGCCGCACCGAAAGCCGTACATCCTCGCGCAGCTTGTCGACCGGCCGCCGTGCGCCGTCGACCGCCTTGGCCGCCGCCTCGATCGCCTCGGCGATGAACGCGTCACGCTCATCCTCCACCGGCACGCCCTGGACGCGGATCTGGGGCCGGCCGACCAGACGGCCCTTGGCCACCGCGACGCCGACCGAGATCTGCCCGTTGATCGCCATCTTGCGCCGCTCGTTCATGGTCGAGCCGTCCGACGGCAGGATCACGTCGCCATCGAGCACCAGCCGGCCGACCGGCGCAGTCCCGATCTTGGTAGCATTGCCCGGCAGCAGGCGGACGATATCGCCGTCCGACTGAACGAACGTGTTGCGCACGCCCTGGGTCTGGGCGAAGCGCGCATGTTCCATCATGTGCCGCATCTCGCCATGCACCGGCACCAGCAGCTTGGGGCGCAGCCACTTGTACATCTGCGCCAGTTCGGGCTGACCGGGATGGCCCGACACATGGACATGCGCCTGCCGCTCGGTGACCATGCGGATGCCCCTGCCCGCCAGGATGTTCTGGATGCGGCCGACGGCGGTTTCGTTGCCCGGGATCTGGCGCGCGGAGAAGATCACCGTATCGCCGGTATCGAGCCGGATCGTATGGCTACCCTCGGCGATGCGCGACAGGGCCGCGCGCGGCTCGCCCTGCCCACCGGTCGCCACGATCAGCACCCGGTCCTTGGGCAACCGCATCGCGGTTTCGGGATCGACCGTCTCCGGGAAGCCCTTGAAATACCCACAGGCGCGGCCGACCTTCAGGATCCGGTCGAGCGAGCGGCCGGTGACACACAGCTTGCGCCCGGTTTCCTTGGCCACCTCGCCCAGCGTCACCAGGCGCGCGGCGTTGGACGCAAAGGTGGTGACGACCACCCGCCCCTTGGCGCGTGCGATCGTCTCGGCCAGTCCCGGACGGACGCTGGCTTCCGATCCAGAAGCCTCGGTGTTGAAGGCGTTGGTCGAGTCGCAGATCAGGACATCGACACCGCGATCGCCGATCGCCGCCAGCTGCGCCGGGCTGGCAGGCTTGCCGATCACCGGCGTGGGATCGAGCTTCCAGTCGCCGGTGTGGAAGACGGTGCCCTGCGCGGTTTCGATCAGCAGCGCATTGGCCTCGGGGATCGAGTGCGACAGCGGCACGAAGGTGAAGTCGAACGGACCGACCTCAAAGGTCTTGCCCTGTTCGATCACGCGCAGCTTGACGCGGTTGGCGCTGCCTTCTTCCTCCAGCTTGCCGCGCACCAGCCCGGCGGTGAAGGCGGTGGCATAGATCGGCACGCCCAGATCCTCGGCCAGATAGGGCAAGGCACCGATATGGTCCTCATGACCATGGGTCAGCACGATACCGACCAGATCGTCCAGCCGATCCTCGATAAAGGACAGGTCGGGCAGGATCACGTCGATGCCGGGATAGGCCGGATCGGCGAAGGTGATGCCGCAATCGACCATCACCCATTTGCCTTCGGTGCCGTACAAATTCACGTTCATGCCGATTTCGCCCGATCCACCGAGCGCGCAGAACAGCAATTCTTTCTTGGGAGTCATTCACTTCCTGACAATGGACGCCCGTGGCCCGCTGAAAGCGGGCAATGGGCCGTGGTAAAATGCGCCGGTCAGGGCGCGGTCATCTCTTCATGCGGATCGGACGCCCGGCGGCTATTCGCGGGCTGTCCGATCCGAAACGCATTCAATCAATATGGGCCCGTTCCCAAAGGATCGCCAGCCCCTGAATGGTAAGGTCCGGCTCGATATGGTCAAAGACATCGGTGTGCGGGCTCAGCAAAGCCGCCAGGCCGCCGGTCGCCAGCACCTTGACCGGCCGCCCGACCTGCGCCTTCAGCCGCGCGACCAGCCCTTCGATCATCGCGATATAGCCCCAGAAGATCCCGATATGCATCTGGTCGACCGTGTTCCGCCCGATCACGCTCCGGCTCGCGGGAGCCTCGATCGCGATGCGCGGCAATTTGGCGGCGGCGGTGACGAGCGCGTCGAGCGACAGGTTGATGCCCGGCGCGATGATCCCGCCCTTATAGGCACCCTGATAGTCGCTGATGTCGAACGTCGTGGCGGTGCCGAAATCAATCGTGATGAGATCGCCTGGATACAGCGCGTGCGCCGCGATCGTGTTGACCGCCCGGTCCGCGCCCAGCGAGCCGGGCTCGTCGACATCGATGGCGATGCCCCATTCCACCGGCGCACGGCCCGCGATCAGCGGATCGACCTTGAAATATTTCTGTGCCAGCACCTGAAGATTGTGCAGCGCGCGCGGCACGACCGTGGCGATGATGACACTGCCGACATCCTCACGCGCATAACCCTCGAGCGCGAGCAACTGGCTCAGCCACACCGCATATTCGTCGCCCGTCCGGCGCGGATCGGTGGCGATGCGCCATCGGCCCTTGATCGTGCGCCCGTCGAGCAACGCGAAGACCACGTTGGTATTCCCGGCATCGATCGCAAGCAGCATCAGCCCATCCTTCAGATCAGGAAAACATCACCGGCATGAATGACAGCCGAACCGCCGTCCGCCAAGCCGAGCCGCAGCGCGCCGTCCGCGCCAAGCCCGTCGAAAACACCATCCACCACGCGTCCATCGGGCAATCTGGCGGTCAATGGCGTACCGCGCGGATGCGCCCGCGCCTCCCACGCGGCCATGACGGGACCAAGCCCCTGCCCCCGCCAGGTCGCCACCCATTGCCGCATCGCATCCGCGAGCAATCCCTGCATGACGGCGGGATCGACCGCGGCGCCATAGACCGCCAGCGCCGTCGTGGCGCGATCAGGCAGTTCGGGCGCGGCGGCGATGTTGATCCCCATCCCGATCACCACCGCATCGCCGACCCGTTCCAGCAAGATGCCCGACAGCTTCGCCCCTTCGATCAGCAGGTCGTTGGGCCATTTGAGGAACAGCCGGTCACCCAGCGATGGGAGGCAGAAACGCACCGCCTCCTCGATGGCCACGGCAGCCACCAGCGCCAGCGTGGCCGGCATCGGATCGCCCGAGCGAAGTCGCACCAGGGTCGATCCGTAGAAATTGCCGATGGGCGACGCCCAATCTCGCCCCTGGCGTCCGCGCCCGGCATATTGCCGATCGGCGCGGAGCCAAAGACCGTCCTCGCCGCCAGCCTCGGCCAGCGTACGAAGATCGGCATTGGTCGATCCCGTCTCCGGGACATGGAGCAGTCGGCTCAGAACAGCGCCCGTGCCGCCGCCAGCGACCAGGCCCCCAGAACCGGGATCGCCAGGTAACCCACGGGCGAGATGAAGATCGCCGACAGCGCGATCAGGCCATTCTCGACCGGATGCGAGTCCTGCACGAACGCGCCCGCGGGCTCGTCGAAATACATCGTCTTGACGACGCGCAGGTAATAATAGGCACCGATCACAGAGGCGACGACACCGATTACCGCCAGCGGGAACAGCCCCGCCGCGACCGCCGCGTCGAACACCGCGAACTTCGCATAGAACCCGAACAGCGGCGGAATACCCGCAACCGAGAACATGAAGATCGCAAGCGCCGCAGCCACGGCCGGACGCGTCCGCGACAGGCCCGCCAGGCTGGCGATCGTCTCCACCGGCTGGCCCTGCTCATCGCGCATCCGCACGACGATCAGGAAGGTGCCCAGCGTCATGATCACATAGATGGTCAGATAGGTCAGCACCGCCGCGACGCCCTGCGCCGTCCCCGCCGCCAGACCGATCAGCGCAAAGCCCACATTGTTGATCGACGAATAGGCCAGCAGCCGCTTGATGTTGGTCTGCCCAATCGCCGCGACCGCACCCAGGATGATCGACGCCAGCGCGGCGAAGGTCACGATCTGCTGCCATTGCTGCGCGACCGAACCCATGGCCTCGACGGCGACCCGCATGGCGAGGCCCATTGCGGCTACCTTAGGCGCGGATGCGAAGAACGCGGTGACCGGTGTCGGCGCGCCTTCATAGACGTCCGGAGTCCACATGTGGAAGGGAACCGCCGACATCTTGAACGCCAACCCCGAGAACACGAACACCAGGCCGAACATCAGACCCAGCGAATGCGTACCCATCGCCGCATCACGCCCGTAGGCGGCCGCGATGTTCGCGAAACTGGTCGTGCCGCTGAAGCCATAGACCAGCGAAATGCCATAGAGCAGAATGCCCGATGCCAGCGCGCCCAGCACGAAATATTTCAGGCCCGCTTCAGCCGACCGGGTGTCCCGACGCATGAAGCTGGCGAGGACATAGGCGGCGAGGCTCTGCAGTTCGAGACCGACATACAACGTCAACAGGTCGCCCGCCGACACCATCATGCCCATGCCAACCGCCGAGAGCAGCATCAGCACCGGATATTCCGGGCGCAGATCCTCACCCGGCGTCTTGGAGAAGAACCCCGGCGCCATGATGATCGCCACCGCCGTCGCGATATAGATCAGCACCTTGGCGAAGCCGGCAAAGGCATCCGCGCGGTACAGTCCGTCAAAGGCGATACCGCCGGTCGTCGCCGGCCCGGCCAGCGCGACCATCGCACCGGCCAGCACAAAAATCGCGGCGATCGAGATTCCCCGCGTCGCGCTCGGCCCGCCCCAGGCGGCGACGAGCATCAGCGCGATCGCGCCAAGGCTCAGCACCAGTTCGGGCAGGACCATCAAAAGGTTCAACGAATAGCTCATCAGTGCGCCTCCCCGTGCGCGACCGCATGGGTGGTGACCGGCGCCGGATGGCCGGCCGTCGGGCGGCTGTCGGAACCGGGATTGGCCCGGTCGACGCGCTGCAACAGGATCGCCACATCCTTGCGCATCGGTGCCAGGAAGCTCTCCGGATAGACACCCATCCACAATGTCACCGCCGCGATCGGAACCAGCAGCCACAATTCGCGCTTCGACAGGTCAGGCATCGCCGCAACCTCATCCGACTTGATCTCGCCATAGGCGATCCGCCGGTAGAGATAGAGCATATATGCCGCCCCCAGGATGATGCCCGTGGTGCAGAGCAACGCCGTCCAGGTCGACACCTGATAGGTCCCCATCAGCGACAGGAACTCGGCGATGAAGCCGCTCGTGCCCGGCAAGCCGATCGAGGCCATGGTGAAGAACAGGAAGAACACGGCATAACGCGGCATGTTGATCGCCAGCCCGCCGTAACGCGCGATCTCCCGGGTGTGCAGCCGGTCGTAGATGACGCCGACACACAGGAAGAGCGCGCTCGCCACCAGGCCATGGCTGAGCATCATGATCATCGCGCCTTCGATGCCCTGCTGGTTGAAGGCATAAAGGCCGATGGTCACGATCCCCATATGCGCGATCGAAGAATAGGCGATCAGCTTCTTCATGTCCGACTGCACGAGCGCGACGAGCGATGCATAGATCACCGCGATCGCCGAGAGCGCGAAGATCAGCCAGGTCAGATGGCCGCTCGCCTCCGGGAACATCGGCAGCAGGAAACGGAGGAAGCCATAGCTGCCCAGCTTCAGGAGCACGCCCGCAAGGATGACCGAACCCGCCGTCGGTGCCTGCACGTGCGCGTCGGGCAGCCAGGTGTGGACCGGCCACATCGGCATCTTGACCGCGAACGAGGCGAAGAAGGCGATCCACAGCCAGGTCTGGACCGACGCCGGGAAGTCATAGGCCAGCAGCACCGGGATCGAGGTCGTGCCCGCCGTACGCGCCATGTAGAGCATCGCGACGAACATCAGGAGCGAGCCGAGCAGCGTGTACAGGAAGAACTTGTACGACGCGTAGATCCGGTTCGCGCCACCCCAGATACCGATGATGAGATACATCGGGATCAGACCGGCTTCGAAGAAGATGTAGAAAAGGAACAGATCCTGTGCCGCGAAAGTGCCGATCATCAGCGCTTCGGTCAGCAGGAACAGCGCCATATATTCCGGCACGCGCTTTTCGATCGCGCGCCAGCTTGCACCGATGCAGATCGGCATCAGGAAAACGCTGAGCATGATGAGCAGCAGCGCGAAACCGTCGATCCCGAGCGACCAGCCGAACGGCCCGAACAATCCGGGGGAATGCTCGACGAACTGCCACTGCGCCCCGCCGATATCGAAATTCGCCCAAAGCAGGATGCCGAGCGCGAAATCGACGAGGGTCGCGGCGAGCGCCATCAGGCGCGCGCCGTTCGCGTTGAGGAAGAGGCAGGCGATCGCGGCAATGGCCGGGACCGCCAGCATGACGGAGAGGATGGGGAAGCCCTGCATCACGCGATCAACCCCAGATGGCCCAGGTGACGGCCGCGGTCAGGCCGATCAACATGACGAACGCATAGCTGTAAAGATATCCCGTCTGGAAGCGCGCCGCTCCCTTGCTGCCCAGTTGGACAAGCCAGGCGGCACCATTGGGGCCGAAGCGGTCGATCGTCTTCTCGTCGCCACGGTGCCAAAGGAACCGGCCGATCGCGAAGGCGGGGCGCACGAAGAGGAAATGGTAGATCTCGTCGAAATACCATTTGTTGAGGAGGAAGCGGTACAGGATGCCGAACTGGCCCGCGAACTTGGCCGGGAATTCCGGCGCGCGGATATAGGTCAGATACGCGGTCGCCAGACCGAGCAGCATCGCCACCGCCGCCGACAGCTTCACCCACACCGGCACGCCGTGCATCGAATGCATGAGGTGCTCGTTGAAGGCGATCGCGCCCTTCCAATAGCTTTCGCCCGAATTCGGCTCGATGAACCAGCCGTGGAAGACGAAGCCCGCCGCGATCGCGCCGATCGACAGGACGATCAGCGGGATCAGCATGACCAGCGGACTTTCGTGCGGATGATAACCGCCGGTGCCCTCGGGCAGATCGTCATGACCCGCGTCATGAACATGCGGCTCGTGACCGGCATCTTCCGAATGCGCGTCATTGTGATGCGCATCATGAGCAGCCCCATGCGCATGATCGTCATGACCATGGCCATGCGCGTCGTGCAGCGCGTGCTGGATATGCTCCGACGCGGTCCAGCGCGGCTTGCCCCAGAAGGTCAGGAACATCAGGCGCCACGAATAGAAGCTGGTCAGCAGCGCCGCGATCACGCCCGCCCAGAAGGCGAAGTTCGAACCGCCCGCATAGGCCACCTCGATGATCGCGTCCTTCGAGTGGAAGCCCGCGAAGCCGAACGCCATCGGATTGCCGAACAGGGCCGGGATACCGACGCCGGTGATCGCCAGCGTGCCCATCATCATCGCCCAGAAGGTGAGCGGGATGTGACGACGCAGGCCGCCATAATAGCGCATGTCCTGCTCATGATGCATCGCATGGATGACCGAGCCCGCGCCCAGGAACAGCAGCGCCTTGAAGAAGGCGTGCGTGAACAGGTGGAACATCGCCGCGCCATAGGCCCCGACGCCGGCCGCGAAGAACATGTAGCCGAGCTGCGAACAGGTCGAATAGGCGATGACGCGCTTGATATCGGTCTGCACCGTACCCACGGTCGCCGCGAAGAAGCAGGTCGCCGCGCCGATCACCGTGATGACGCTCAGCGCGGTCGGCGAGGCTTCGAACATCGGCGACAGGCGACACACCATGAACACGCCCGCAGTCACCATCGTCGCCGCGTGGATCAGCGCCGACACCGGGGTCGGCCCCTCCATCGCGTCGGGCAACCAGGTGTGCAGGCCGAGCTGCGCCGACTTGCCCATCGCGCCGACGAACAGCAGTAGGCAGAGCACCGTCATCGTGTCGAACCGATGGCCCAGAAAGCCGATGGTCGAACCGGCCATGCCCGGCGCGGCCGCCAGGATCTCGGGGATCGAGACCGTGTTGAACACCAGGAAGGTGCCGAAGATGCCCAGCATGAAGCCCAGATCGCCGACGCGGTTTACGACGAACGCCTTGATCGCGGCGGCATTGGCCGAGGGCTTGCGAAACCAGAAGCCGATCAGGAGGTAGGATGCGAGGCCCACGCCTTCCCAGCCGAAGAACATCTGCACCAGATTGTCCGCCGTCACGAGCATCAGCATCGCGAAGGTGAACAGGCACAGATAGGCGAAGAAGCGCGGCTGATCCGGCTCATCGCTCATATAGCCCCAGCTATAGAGATGGACCAGCGCCGAGACGCTGGTGATCACCACCAGCATGATCGCGGTCAGCGAGTCGACGCGCAGCGCCCAGTCGACCGACATGTCGCCGCTGGTGATCCAGTGGAGCACCGGCGTGACGGTGGCGACATTGTGACCGGCCAGATAACCGATGAAGATCGGCCAGGAGAGAGCACAGGATATGAACAGCGCGCCGGTCGTGACGACCTTGGCGGGCACGTTCCCGATGGCCTTGTTGCCGAACCCCGCAATGGCGGCGGCCAGCAATGGCAGGAAGACGATAGCGAGGATCAACCCGATTACCCCTTCATCCGGTTGACATCGTCGACCGCGATGGTGCCGCGGCCACGGAAATAGATGACCAGGATCGCCAGACCGATCGCCGATTCACCGGCGGCGACGGTCAGGACGAACATGGCGAAGACCTGCCCCACCAGATCCTGAAGCGCGGCCGAGAAGGCGACGAGGTTCAGGTTCACGGCGAGCAGGATGAGCTCGATCGCCATGAGGATGACGATCAGGTTCTTCCGGTTGAGGAAGATACCCAGCACCCCCATGGTGAACAGGATCGCTGCAACGACCAGATAATGGACGAGACCGATCGTCACAGTTCCACCCCCTGCCCGATGGGCTGATTGATATTGCGGATCGCCTCATGCGGCTGACGCGCATTCTGCTTGGCGATGTTCTGCGGACGGACGCCGCCGCGCTTGCGATGGGTCAGCACGATCGCACCGATCATCGCGACGAGCAGGACCAGGCCCGCACCCTCGAAGATGAACAGATAGCGCGTGTACAGCAGGTTGCCGATCGCCTGGATGTTGGACGTATCCGGCCCGATGGGCGCGGCCCGCGCGGCCAGCTGAACGCCGCCGATGCTCCACGCCTGGAACGCGATGATGACCTCGGCCAGCAGTGCGATCGCGAGCGCCAGGCCCAGCGGCAGATAGCGCGCGACCCCCGCCCGCATCGCCGCGACCTCGATGTCGAGCATCATGACGACGAAGAGGAACAGCACCGCGACCGCGCCCACATAGACGATGACGAGCAGCATCGCGATGAACTCGGCCCCGCACAGCACCATGAGGCCCGCGGCGTTGAAGAACGCCAGGATCAGCCACATGACCGAGTGCACCGGATTGCGCGACGCGATCGTGAGCCCTGCGGACACGATCACCACGGTCGCGAAAATATAGAAGGCGATAGCCTGTATCACTGCCTCTCAGGCCCCTTTTCTGTCCGCCCCGAACCGTTGGTCGCGGGCTTTAACGGTACGGTGCATCGGCGGCAAGGTTCGCCGCGATCGCGCTTTCCCAGCGGTCACCATTGTCGAGCAGCTTGGCCTTGTCGTAGATCAGCTCCTCGCGCGTCTCGGTGGCGAATTCGAAGTTCGGCCCCTCGACGATCGCATCGACCGGGCAGGCCTCCTGACACAAGCCGCAATAGATGCACTTGGTCATGTCGATGTCGTAACGCGTCGTGCGACGGCTGCCGTCGTCGCGGGGTTCCGCCTCGATCGTGATCGCCTGTGCCGGGCAGATCGCCTCGCACAGCTTGCACGCGATGCACCGTTCCTCGCCATTGGGATAGCGACGCAGCGCGTGCTCGCCCCGGAAACGCGGAGAGATCGGGTTCTTCTCGAACGGATAGTTGATCGTCGCCTTCGGCTTGAAGAAGTAGCGAAGGGTCAACGCGTGCCCCTTCACGAACTCCCACAGCGTAAAAGCCTTGACGTACTGAGCAACGCTCATGCCGGAACTCCCACGCGCGCAACCATCAGCACGCCAGACACCAAGAACACCCAGAATAGCGACACCGGCAGAAACACCTTCCAGCCCAGCCGCATCAGCTGGTCGTACCGATAGCGCGGCACGGTCGCCTTCACCCACGAAAAGACGAAGAAGAAGAAGCACATCTTGAGCAGCAGCCAGACGATACCCGGCACCATGTACAACGGCGCCCAGTTCAGCGGCGGCAGATAGCCGCCCCAGAACAGGATGGCGTTCAGCGCGCACATCAGGATGACGTTGGCATATTCGCCCAGCCAGAACAGCGCGAACGACATCGAGCTATATTCGGTCTGGTAACCCGCGACGAGTTCCGACTCCGCTTCGGTCAGGTCGAACGGCGCGCGCTGCGTCTCGGCCAGCGCCGAGATGAAGAACATCACCGCCATCGGGAACAGCAGCGGGTTCAGGAAGAAGCCGTTGACGCCCGTGTTCAGCACGCTCTTCTGCGCCTCGACGATCGCGGTCAGGTTGAAACTGCCCGACCACATCACGACCGAGATCAGGATGAAGCCGATCGCCACTTCATAAGACACCATCTGCGCGGCGGCACGCAGCGCCGAGTAGAAGGGATATTTGGAGTTCGACGCCCAGCCTGACAGGATGATGCCGTAGACGCCCAGCGACGACGCCGCGAGAACATAGAGCAGACCGACATTGATGTCGGCGACGACCACGCCCGGCTGGAACGGCACCACCGCCCAGACGATCAGCGCGACCGTGAAGGTGATGATCGGCGCCAGCAGGAACAGCCCGCGATTGGCGGCGGCCGGAACGATGGTTTCCTGCAGGAAGACCTTGAGACCGTCGGCAAAGGACTGGAGCAGACCGAAAGGACCAACCACGTTCGGTCCCCGGCGCAGCGCCATCGCCGCCCAGATCTTGCGGTCGACATAGATGACCATCGCGACGGCCAGCATCAGCGGCAGCGCGATCACCAGGATCCCGACCAGCGTCGCGATCGTCCAGGCCCAGCCATAGGGAAGGCCGAGCGTCGTGTTGAAAAACGCGGTCACTCCGCTGCCTCCGCAAACGTCTCACCATGAACCAGTTCGGCCGAGCAACGCTGCATCGTCGGGCTGGCACGGCAGATCGCGTTGGTGAGGTAGAAGTCCTTGATCGGATAGCCTTCGATCGTGCCGGTCGCAGCCGCATCCAGCGACGGCGCAGCCCAGTCGAAGGTCGCCAGACCCAGCTTGCCCAGCGCGGGAACCTCGGCGGCCATCGCCGCGCGCAGTTGCTCCAGCGTGTCGAACGGCAGGGTCTGGCCCAGCACTTCCGACAGCGCCCGGAAGATCGTCCAGTCGTCGCGCGCATCGCCCGGCGCAAACACCGCCTGCTCGCTGCGCTGCACCCGGCCTTCCAGATTGACCCAGGTACCCGACTTTTCGGCATAGGTCGCGCCCGGCAGGATGACATCGGCGTGATGCGCACCCTTGTCGCCATGATGGCCGACGAACACCTTAAAGCTGCCGCCGAACTTCGCAAAGTCGACCTCGTCCGCGCCCAGGAAGAAGGCCAGCTTCGGCGCGGCCGCCACCACGTCCGCGATGCCGCCCTTCTGCGCATAGCCGAGCATCAGACCGCCCATCCGCGCCGCCGCCATGTGAACGACATTATAACCGTTCCAGGCCGAGCCATCCTCCAGCGTGCGGACCAGGTTGAACTGGTCGACCAGCTTGAGGCTCGCGCCATGCGCACCCTTCAGCGCCGCGCCGCCGACGATCGCCATCGGCCGCGTCGCCTTGCCGAACAGCTCGGTCACCGCCTCGGGCAGGTTGCCCAGCACCGACAGGTCCGCGCCTAGCCACTCGACCTTGTAGGTCAGGTCGGTTTCGGGGCCGATCGCGAAGACCTTCGCGCCCTTCTTGATCGCCTTGCGGATGCGGGTGTTCACCAGAGGCGCTTCCCAGCGCAGATTGGTGCCGATCAGCAGGATCGCATCGGCCTTCTCGACGCCCGCGATCGTCGTGTTGAAGTTGACCGCGGCCAAGCTGGACACGTCATAATCCATGCCGGTCTGACGCCCTTCGAGCAGCGTCGAACCCAGCTTGCCCAGCAGCGCCTTGGCAGCGAACATCGTCTCGCAATCGAGCAGGTCGCCCGCGATCGCGGCGACGCTCGACCCCGCGTTCACGTCGCGGATCGCGGCGAACGCCTCGTCCCAGGTGGCGGGCACCAGCTTGCCGTCGCGGCGGATGAACGGACGGTCGAGGCGACGACGGACCAGACCGTCGATCGCGTGGCGGGCCTTGTCGCTCGCCCACTCCTCGTTCACCTCGTCGTTGATACGCGGCACGCAGCGCAGCACCTGACGACCCCGGCTGTCGAGGCGGATGTTGGTGCCGACCGCGTCCATCACGTCGATGGCGAGCGTCTTCTTCAGCTCCCACGGACGCGCCTCGAACGCATAGGGCTTGGACGTCAGCGCGCCCACCGGGCACAGGTCGACGACATTACCCGACAGCTCGCTCGACACCGCCTGTTCGAGGTACGAGGTGATCTGCATATTCTCGCCGCGATAGATCGCGCCGATTTCCTCCACGCCCGCGACCTCTTCCGCGAAGCGGACGCAACGGGTGCACTGGATGCAGCGGGTCATGACCGTCTTGACGATCGGACCCATATATTTCTCGGTGACGGCCCGCTTGTTCTCGTCATAGCGGCTATGGCCCTTGCCATAGGCCATGGACTGGTCCTGCAGGTCGCACTCGCCGCCCTGATCGCAGATCGGACAGTCCAGCGGATGGTTGATGAGCAGGAATTCCATCACGCCTTCGCGCGCGGCCTTCACCATCGGGGTGGTGGTGAAGATTTCCTGATTATCCGCCGCCGGAAGCGCGCAAGACGCCTGCGGCTTGGGGGGGCCAGGCTTCACCTCGACCAGGCACATGCGGCAATTGCCCGCGATGGACAGCCGCTCATGATAGCAGAAGCGCGGGATTTCCTTGCCCGCAAGCTCACAGGCCTGGAGCACGGTGGCCCCCTGCGGGACCTCAATCTCGACGCCGTCGACTTTGACCTTAGGCATTATTCGGCTGCTTCCATCATCGGGGCGTTGCCGCCCGTCTCGCCTTTGCGTTCGCGGATCCGGCGTTCCATCTCCGGGCGGAAGTGGCGGATCAGGCCCTGGATCGGCCAGGCCGCCGCGTCGCCGAGCGCGCAGATGGTGTGGCCTTCGACCTGCTTCGTCACCTGGAACAGCGTGTCGATCTCGGACACCTCGGCGTCGCCGGTGCGCATCCGTTCCATCACGCGCCACATCCAGCCGGTGCCTTCCCGGCACGGGGTGCACTGGCCGCAGCTCTCATGCTTGTAGAAGTAGGACAGGCGGCTGATCGCGCGGACGATGTCGGTCGATTTGTCCATGACGATCACCGCCGCCGTGCCAAGGCCCGATCCGAGCGCCTTCAGGCCGTCGAAATCCATCGGCGCGTCCATGATCTCGGCGGCAGGCACCACCGGGACCGACGAACCGCCCGGGATCACCGCCAGAAGATTGTCCCAGCCGCCGCGAATGCCGCCGCAATGCCGCTCGATCAGTTCGCGGAACGAGATCGACATGCTCTCTTCGACCACACAGGGGCGGTCGACATGGCCGGAAATCTGGAAGAGCTTGGTGCCCTTGTTGTTCTCGCGCCCGAAGGAGGAGAACCACTCGGCCCCGCGCCGCAGGATCGTCGGCGCGACCGCGATTGACTCGACATTGTTGACCGTCGTCGGGCAGCCATAGAGGCCCGCACCTGCCGGGAAAGGCGGCTTCAGGCGCGGCTGGCCCTTCTTGCCCTCCAGGCTCTCTATCATCGCGGTCTCTTCGCCGCAGATATAGGCGCCCGCACCGCGATGGACGAAGACGTCGAAGTCATAGCCCGAACCGCACGCGTTCTTGCCGAGGAAGCCTCGATCATAGGCCTCCGCCACGGCCGCGAACAGCGTCTCCGCCTCACGGATATATTCACCGCGGACATAGATATAGGCCGCCCGCGCGCGCATCGCGAAGCCCGCGACCAGCGCGCCCTCGATCAGCTTGTGCGGATCATGGCGGATGATCTCGCGGTCCTTGCACGATCCCGGCTCGGACTCGTCGGCGTTGATGACCAGAAAGCTCGGCCGGTCGGGCCGTGGTTCCTTGGGCATGAAGCTCCACTTCATGCCGGTCGGGAAGCCCGCTCCGCCGCGTCCGCGCAGACCCGACGCCTTGATGACGTCGATGATCTTGTCCTGGCCCAGCGCCAGCAGCGCCTTGGTATTGTCCCAATCGCCGCGCTTCATCGCTGCGTCGACGTTCCACGGCTGATAGCCGTAGAGATTGGTGAAGATGCGGTCCTTGTCGGCCAGCATTACGCCCCCCACTCCCCGCGATAATCGTGATTTTCGCCGACCATGGCGGTCAGCGTGGTCGGACCGCCGATCGGCTCGACCGTGTGGCGACCCGGCTCCTGCGTGCCGGTCTTGGGATGCTCGCCCCGGGCCAGCGCCTCCAGGATCGCGACCGTTCGGTCGTAATCCAGATCCTCGAAATTGTCGTCGTTGATCTGGACCATCGGCGCGGACGAACAATTGCCCATGCATTCGACCTCGGTCAGCGTGAACAGGCCGTCGGGCGTGGTCTTGCCCTTGATGAGCCCCTTGTTCTTGCACGCCGCCAGCACATCGTCCGACCCGCGCAACATGCACGGCGTCGTGCCGCACACCTGCACATGATAGCGGCCGACCGGCGCCAGATTGAACATCGTGTAGAAGGTCGCGACCTCGTAGATGCGCATATACGCAACGCCGAGCTGCCGCGCGACGAACTCGATTACCGGGACGGGCAGCCAGCCTTGCGTCTGGGTCTCCGCGCCGACCTGACGCTGCGCCAGGTCGAGGAACGGGATCGAGCAGGACTGTTCACGGCCCTTCGGATAGCGCGCGAGAATCTCGGTCGCCTTCTTCTGGTTCTCGTCCGTCCAGGCGAAATCGCCCCAGCGTGCGCGGACCTCGGCCTCGTCGGGGATGTTGGCTGCGTCGGCCATCAGCGAATGAACTCCACGCGCGACACCTTGTCGTTCTCGAAGGAATAGATGGACATGACCTCGAACTTCTCACCGTGCGGCGCACGCGCGACGCGCTCATGTAGCAGGACCGTCTCGCCAAAGACCTGCTCAGCGACGATCTCGGCGCGGTTCTGCGGGAACTGCGCGAACATCGCCTTCAGCCCGGCGCGAACCCCTTCCCGCCCCTCGCGCAGCACCGCTCCGCGATAGCCCGCCTCGCAGGCATCCTCGGTCATCAGCGCGACATAGGCGTCGGCGTCCTGCGCATTATAGTGCGCGACCATGGCGCGGGCGATCGCAACGCGGGCGGTGGAATCGATCCCGCTCACCGGTCGCACTCGCCGAATACGATGTCCATCGCACCCAGGATCGCCGTCGTATCGGCCAGCATATGCCCCTTGGACATGAACTCCATGGCCTGGAGATGGCTGAACGCGGTCGGGCGGATCTTGCAGCGATAGGGTTTGTTCGTGCCGTCGGAGACGAGATACACGCCGAATTCACCCTTGGGGCTTTCGGTCGCGACATACACCTCGCCGGCAGGCACATGATACCCTTCGGTATAGAGCTTGAAGTGGTGGATCAGCGCCTCCATCGAGCGCTTCATCTCACCACGCTTGGGCGGCGCGACCTTGCGGTCGGTGGCGAGCACCGGACCTTCGGGCATCTGCGCCAGGCACTGCTTCATGATCCGGGCCGACTGGCGCACCTCCTCGACGCGCACCATGAACCGGTCATAGCAATCGCCGCTGGTGCCCACCGGCACGTCGAAATCGACCTTGTCATAGGCGTCATAGGGCTGCGACTTGCGCAGATCCCATGGAATGCCCGAGCCGCGGATCATCGGGCCGGAAAAGCCCCATTTGATCGCATCCTCGCGGTTCACCACCGCGATATCGACATTGCGCTGCTTGAAGATGCGGTTGTTGGCGACGAGGCCGATCGCATCCTCGAACAGGCGCGGCAGACGCGTGTCAAGCCAGTCGGCGATATCGGTCAGCAGCTTGAGCGGGACGTCCTGATGGACGCCGCCGACGCGGAAATAATTCGCGTGCATCCGCGCACCCGACGCCCGCTCGTAGAAGTTCATACAGTCTTCGCGAATTTCGAAGAGCCACAGGTTCGGCGTCATCGCGCCGACGTCCATGACATGGCTGCCGATGTTGAGCATGTGGTTCGAAATGCGCGTCAACTCGGCGAAGAAGGTGCGCAGATACTGCGCGCGTACCGGCACTTCCAGATCGAGCAGCTTCTCGACCGCGAGCACATAGCTGTGCTCCATGCACATCGGCGAACAGTAATCGAGCCGATCGAAATACGGCAGCGCCTGCGAATAGGTCTTGTATTCGATCAGCTTCTCGGTGCCGCGATGCAGCAGACCGACATGCGGGTCGATCCGCTCGACGATCTCGCCGTCCAGCTCCATGACGAGGCGAAGCACGCCGTGCGCCGCGGGATGCTGCGGACCGAAGTTGATCGTATAGTTCTGGATCGACACGTCGCCCGTGGTCGGGTCCGCATCATCCGCCTTGTGGAGCAGTTCGTCGACATAGTCGCTCACTGGTTCTGTCCTCCGCCCTTGCCCGGCACGACGTCCGGATCCTTGGGCTTCTCGTCGGCCTTGTTGCCCGGATGCGACTGTCCCGCGCCGGTCTGCTTGGGAGCCTCGGTAGCCTTGGGCTGGGGCGCCTGGGGCGCCGCGGCCTTCTCATCGCCGGGGAGCACATAGTGCGCGCCTTCCCACGGGCTCTGGAAGTCGAAATTGCGGAAGTCCTGCGCCAGCTTCACCGGCTCATAAACGACGCGCTTTTCTTCTTCCGAATAACGCAGCTCAGTATAGCCGGTCAGCGGGAAGTCCTTGCGCAGCGGATGGCCGCGGAACCCGTAATCGGTCAGGATTCGCCGCAGGTCGCGATTGCCCGAGAACAGCACACCGTAGAGGTCATAGACCTCGCGCTCCAGCCAGCCCGCGACCGGCCACAGCCCCGTCACCGACGGCACCGGCTTGTCCTCGTCGGTGGTGACATGAACGTGGAGGCGATGGTTGCGGGTCAGCGAGAGGAGGCAATAGACCACCTCGAACCGCTCGTCGCGCTCGGGATAATCGACGCCAGCGATTTCCATGAGTTGCTGATATTCCAGCCCCTTGGCGTCGCGCAGCGCGGTCATGGCGGGCACGAGATTGGCGCGGTCGACGACCAGCGCGACCTCGCCGACATGCTCGCGCGCGTCGAGCAGCCACGGACCGAGCGCCGCGCGCGCCCAATCGATCACGCCGTCATTGGCGGCAAAACGGGGTGCGGACGCCTTCACCGTTCGATGCTCCCGATGCGACGAATCTTACGCTGCAACTGCATGACGCCGTACAGCAGCGCCTCGGCGGTCGGCGGGCAGCCGGGGACATAGATGTCCACGGGCACGATGCGGTCGCACCCACGCACCACCGAATAGCTGTAATGATAATAGCCGCCGCCATTGGCGCAGCTGCCCATCGAGATGACGTATTTCGGGTTGGACATCTGGTCGTACACACGACGCAGCGCCGGAGCCATCTTGTTGCAGAGAGTCCCCGCGACGATCATGACGTCCGACTGGCGCGGCGACGCGCGCGGCGCGGCGCCGAATCGCTCCATGTCATAACGCGGCATGTTCACGTGGATCATCTCCACCGCACAACACGCCAGACCAAAGGTCATCCACCAGAGCGAGCCGGTGCGCGCCCATTGGAACAGTTCCTCGGTCGAGGTCACGAGGAAGCCCTTGTCGGTCAGCTCGCCGTTCAGCCCGTCGAAGAAGCCTTGATCGGGCTGTACGACAGCCTGGCCATCATGGGCCCGCGGCTTGAACTCAACCGGACCGGAGTGAAGATCTACTCCCAATCCAACGCTCCCTTCTTCCACGCATAGACAAGCCCGAGCGCGAGCTCGCCGATGAAGATCATCATCGAAATCCAGGCGGTCCAGCCAAGGCTGAACACACTGACCGCCCAGGGGTACAGAAACGCCGCTTCCAGATCGAAGATGATGAACAGGATCGCGACGAGGTAGAAACGCACGTCGAACTGGCTGCGCGGATCTTCGAACGCGGGAAAGCCGCATTCATATTCGGACAGCTTCTGCTCGTTGGGCTTATGCGCGCCGGTCAGGCGGGCCACGAGCATCGGCAGAAACACAAAGGCCGTCGAAAGCGCCAGGGCAACGCCCAGGAACATCAGGATCGGCAGATATTGCGACAGATCGACCAAGATTTATCTCGCAGATGCGGGACTGATGGGGATGGCTTTAGGCCCATGAAACGGCCGGAGCAAGCCAGCGAAGGCATGAGAATGAATCGCAACTGAACCGTGCTTTTCACCCTTAGGCGCGAAAATTCCAGATTATCTATCAAGGAGTTAGACGACCGACTTTTTGCACTTGCCGCCCAACCCCAAGACGAAAGTCACCGGAGCGCGTTGGCCAGCAGCTTGTGCAGCTTCGAGTGCAGTGCCTCGTTCGCGGCCAGATATTCGCCGCGATCCAGCGACTTGTCCGACCCGCGAAAATCGCTGACGAATCCACCGGCTTCGCGGACCAGCAACATGCCCGCCGCACCGTCCCAGGGCTTCAGGCCTGATTCCCAGAATCCGTCGTACCGACCGGCCGCGACCCAGGCGAGATCGAGCGCTGCCGACCCGAAGCGGCGGATACCGGCGACCTGCGGCGCGATCGCACCGAAAATGCGACTCCACTGGACGAAATCGCCATGCCCCAGGAAAGGAATGCCGGTCGCGATCAGCGCTTCCGACAGATCGCGCCGCGACGACACGCGCAGGCGCCCGTCCTGCAACCACGCGCCGCGCCCCTTCTCGGCCCAGAAGCTCTCATCGGTCAGCGGCTGATAGACGAGGCCCGTCGTCACTTCGCGCTTGCCGTTCGCCAGCGGCTCCTCGACCGCGATCGAGATGGCGAAATGCGGGATGCCGTGCAGGAAGTTCGACGTGCCGTCGAGCGGATCGATGATGAAGCGCGGCTTGGACGGATCGCCCGCGATCTCGCCGCCTTCCTCCATCAGGAAGTTCCAGTCGGGACGCGCCTTCTTCAGTTCCTCGAACACGGTCTGCTCGGCGCGCTTGTCGGCCATCGACACGAAATCGGCCGGCCCCTTGCGGCTGACCTGGAGGTGCTGGACCTCGTTGAAGTCGCGACGGAGACGCGGGGCGGCCTTGCGCGCGGCGCGCTCCATGATGGTGAGAAGCCCGGAATGCGAGGCCATGATCGTCCTTTCGATCGCGCCGCTGCATGTCAGGGCGCTGGAATGAAAAGGCCCGCCGCGAACGACGGGCCGGGACGGCGGATGACGGTGTCGCGCTTGCACAGCGCCGGTCATCCGCCGATGCCGATTAGTCCGCGCGGCGGACGTAGGTCTGTTCGTACACGTCGACGACGATGCGCACGCCGCTGGCGATATGCGGCGGCACCATCACGCGAACGCCATTGTCGAGGATGGCGGGCTTGTACGACGAGGAAGCGGTCTGCCCCTTCACCACGGCGTCGGCCTCGACGATGGTGGCTTCGATCGTGTCGGGAAGCTGGACCGAGATCGGCTTTTCCTCGTGCAGTTCCATCACGACATCCATGCCGTCCTGCAGGAAGGCCGCGGCATCGCCCAGCAGGTCGCGCGGCAGCGTGATCTGCTCATAGCTTTCCTTGTCCATGAAGGTCAGGTCGTCCCCCTCGGCGAACAGGAACTGGAAGTCCTTGGTATCGAGGCGGACGCGCTCGACCGTCTCGGCGGAGCGGAAGCGGACGTTCGTCTTGCGGCCGTCGATGAGGTTCTTCATCTCGACCTGCATATAGGCCCCGCCCTTGCCGGGCTGGGTATGCTGAATCTTCACGGCGCGCCAGATGCCGCCTTCATACTCGATGATGTTGCCGGGACGAATGTCCACGCCGCTGATCTTCATGGGTCTTCAACCTGCTGGAAAGAGCGAAGGATGCCGGGGCGTTGACGCCGCCGGGCGGTCCGTGCCGGCCGCCTTAGCCTGTGACGGCCTTTCCGGCAAGCAGGGGATAGGGATCGACGGGTTCCCCCTGCCACCAGCGATCGCCCGCGCGCATCCAACTGACCGCGAAATGCAGATGCGTGTTGCCCGCCCCCGCATTGCCGCTGTCGCCGACATAGGCGATCACCTGCCCCCGCGCCACGCGCTGCCCCTCGGCCAGCCCCGGCGCATAGCCTTGCAGATGCGCGTAATAGAGGCTCCAGCGGCGGTCGAACGAACGGATATACACGGTACGACCGCCCCGACCGCTCTGGAACAGCTTTTCAAGCCTGCCCGGCAGCGCCGCGACCACCGGCGTGCCCCGTGGCGCGGCCAGATCGATCCCCTCATGGCGGCGGGCGCCACCGTCGCGCGGATCGCCCCAGTCATGGACCAGCGCCGCGACCGGATAACCCGCGATCGGCATGGTCAGCGCGGCCGCGCGGCCGGCCACGCCTTCCGAACTGGGCACCGGCACGCTCGGCACCACCGGCACGCGTCCCCCCGAACCAAGGGACAGCATGGACAGGAAGCCCCCTGCCCCGACCACGATGCCCCCCAGCATGATCCAGCCGAAACGGGACAGCGGCCCCGTGCCCCCGCCAGGTCTCATTCCTGGAAAATCGCCTGGGTGCCGGGCTTCACCATCAGGGACAGCCGCGCGGCGTCCCAATTGGTCAGGCGGATGCAGCCATGACTCTCGGCGCGTCCGATCGTTTCGGGGCTGGACGTCCCATGAATGCCGTAATGCGGCTTGGACAGATCGATCCAGATCACGCCGACCGGGCCATTGGGACCGGGGGGCAGCATCGCCTTGCGATCGCTCTTGTCGGCATCCCAGAAGAGCGCCGGATTATAATGGAATTGCGGGTTATAGTCCGCGCCATAGATCTTCCACCGACCAAGCGGCAGCGGGTCATGCTGCGAGCCCATTGTCGCGGGGAACTGCGCCACGAGCTTGCCCCGCTCGTCCAGCACGCGCAGCACCGAGTCCGACTTGTCCACGACGATCCTGTCGCCCCGTGGCTGGCGCGCATCGACGTTAAGACTGTTGAGCGTCGCCTTCCAATCGGCCGGAAACACGTCGGGATAGGCGCGCGATGTCGGCAAGGCGTTGGGCACGGTAAGGCCCTGCCCCACATGCAACGTCATTCCCGGCGGATTGAGCGCGGCGATGACGGCGGGCGTGGTGTGGAACCGTTCGCCCAGGGCCTCCATCGCATCGCGATACCCCAGGCGGGGCAGCCTGGCCTGCTCGGCCGGATCCTTGGGCAGCGGATCGGTATAGGGGCCATCGATCACCGCCTGGTCGATCCTCACCACCCGGGTCGGCCGCCAGCCGCGATACGGATACAGCGCCTTCAACGTCGCGCTGTCGGACTCTCCGGTGACAGGCAGGCCGCGCGCTTCCTGAAAGCCCTTGAGGGCGGCGGTCAGCGACATGCCGCGCCGCCCGTCGATCACCCCCGGCGAAAAGCCGAGATGGTCGAGGATGACCTGCACATGCATCACGCTGCGGTCGATCTGGTCCGGTGCGATCGGCATGGTGTCCCGCGCGGGCGCTGGCGAAGGATGAGTCGCCACGGCGACCAGCGCCAACGCCACGCCTCCGCCAAGGGCGATCGCCAGTTTGTCCATGCGCCGATCCTCTACGCCGTTCATTACGTCGAGGGTCAACGCAGCCGGTCGGCGCTTGTTTCCGCAGCGCAGAGCCCCGGAACGGCCATGCCCACCACCCCGGCCTTCGGGATGGTGGAAACGGTTTACTTCAGGACCTCGGCGAAAGCCTTCACCGCCGCCACTTCGTCGCCATTCCATACCGCCCCGGACACCGCCAGGAAATCGGCTCCCGCCTTCACCAGCGGAGCGGCGTTCGCCGGCGTGATCCCGCCGATCGCGACACATGGCAGTTCGAACAGCGTCGACCACCAGGACAGGATCACCGGCTCGGGCCGATGCGTGGTCTCCTTGGTCGTCGTGGGATAAAAGGCCCCGAACGCGACATAGTCGGCGCCCGCCTCGCCCGCTTCCATCGCCAGGTGGCGGCTATCGTGGCAGGTCATGCCGATCTGGACCGACGGGCCAAGAACGTCGCGCGCCTCGCGCGCATCGCCGTCCTCCTGACCCAGATGCACGCCGTCCGCGCCCAGCCGCTTGGCCAGGCTGATGCTGTCATTGACGATGAACGCGACCTCCCGGTCGGCGCAGATGCGCTGGAGCGGCTCGGCCAGCTTGGCGGCGGCGTGCTGGTCCATGTCCTTTACGCGGAACTGGAAGGCCGCCACCGGCCCGGCATCCAGCGCGCGCGCCAGACGCTCGGCAAAGCCACCGCTCACGTCGAGCGGCGAGATCAGATAGAGCTGGCAGGGCGGCCGCCGCATGTCGCGCACGAAGGCAGTGGCGAAATTGGGATCGAGCGGGCCGAGGGGATCGTCTTCAAGCGTCATCCCGCTTCCCTAGCGCCAGACGACGCGCGCGTCACCTGTGCCGCGCGCCCGCAAATCGGTGGTAAAATGGGCGCCCCGGTTCCCCAACCGGGACGCCCATACCCACAAGAACTTATTGTTCGTTCTTGTAGATCGCGATGAGCTTGTCGAGCATGGCCAGCGCTTCGTCGCGCGGCCGCTGGAAGGTGTTGCGCCCGATGATCGAGCCGTTGCCGCCACCGTCACGAATGTCGCGCGCATCCTGATAGACGGCATCCGCGCCCTTGGCCGCGCCGCCCGAGAAGACGACGATCCGGCGCCCGGCGAAACTCGACTGGACGACATGGCGCACGCGATCGGCCTGGCTGGACCAGTCGGTGCCCTCATAGACTTTCTTGGCTTCGGCCTGCTCGATATGCGCGCTCGGCAGCTTCACCTTGATGATGTGCGCGCCCAGCAGGGCCGCCATGTGCGCGGCATAGGCGCCGACGTCGAGCGCCAGTTCGCCGTCCTTGGTCAGCTTGCCGCCGCGCGGATAGCTCCAGATCACGGTGGCGAGGCCCGCCTCGCGCGCTTCGGCCGACAGGATCGCGATCTGGTCCATCGCGTCGAAAATGCCGTCCGAGCCCGGATAGATGGTGAAGCCGATCGCCGCACAGCCCAGCCGCACCGCGTCCTGCACGCTGCCGGTCACCGCCTGGGTGATCGAGGTGCCCCAGCTGTTCGAGCTGTTGATCTTCAGGATCGTCGGGATCTGGCCCGCAAAGGTGTCGGCTCCGGCCTCCAGCATCCCCAGCGGCGCGGCATAGGCCGACAGGCCCGCATCGATCGCCAGCTGGAAATGGTAATGCGGATCATAGGCCGGCGGATTGACCGCGAAGCTGCGCGCCGGGCCATGTTCGAAACCCTGGTCGACCGGCAGGATGATGAGCTTGCCGGTGCCGCCGAGCCGCCCCTGCATCAGGACGCGCGCCAGATTGGCCTTCACGGCCGCCGGCGTGCCTTCATATTTGTCCAGAATGGCTTTCACGGTCGGAGTCATGGGGGGTCTCTCCAGATTGGGTCGTGGAATCGAAACGGGTCAGAGCATCAGCCAGCGGCGCAGCGCCTGATCGACCTGCTCCATCCGGGTGGGCGAAGCATGGCCCAGTATCTTGACGATGGTGTTGCGCGGGATGGACAGGATCTTGTCCACCTGTACCTCGCACTCGACGGTCAGGCCGGTATGCTCGCGCGGCGAAAAGGCGACACGGAACAGCGCCTCGCCGCCCACCACCGAGGTGATCGGGCAGACGGTGATCGTGCTGTGCGTCTCGTTATACAGATCGGACTGGACGACCAGGAACGGGCGATGATCGCCCCCCTCCCCCGTCGTCGCCAGCACGATGGCGGCATGGGAAATCGTCATGCGCCCTGTCCGCCGGCCAGCGCGTTCCAGAAGGCGAAGTCCTCCTCCGAGTCGCGCTTCGACGCGCGGGTCGACTGGCGGCGCGCCTCCCGGCGATAGGCTTCGTCATGCAGGTCGACATAGCGCCGCACCGCCTCGCGCGCGATGTCGCTCTTGCTGCGCCCCTGCGTCCGCGCGACGGCGGCCAGCCGCGTTTCCAATTCGGTATCGAGGCGAACGCCAAGCATTGCCGATCCCTTCGTTTAACGTGTTCAACGTAGCAAGGTCGCCACCGCGTTTCAAGTCGCCTCGGCGCGCCTTGACGGCCCTTCGCCGCATCGCGCATGACCGTGGGAAGATGGGGGGAGACATCGAATGAGAGCGGTGAGACTGGCGCTGGCCTGCGCGGCGATGGCAATCGCAGCAACACCTTGCGGATCGATGGCCAGGTCCATGCCGAAGGTCGGCGAGATGGCGCCGGACTTCGACCTGACGCTGATGGACGGCGGCCATGTGCGGCTGTCCGAGCTGCGTGGTCA
This sequence comes from Facivitalis istanbulensis, assembly GCF_040560405.1. Lineage (NCBI taxonomy): Bacteria > Pseudomonadati > Pseudomonadota > Alphaproteobacteria > Sphingomonadales > Sphingomonadaceae > Facivitalis > Facivitalis istanbulensis. The sequence continues at coordinate 57,047 of NZ_JAVSCQ010000006.1, read as the reverse complement.
GGTAGTCGTTCTGAATTTCTGGGCGACTTGGTGCGCGCCCTGCCGCGCCGAATTGCCGCTGCTCGACCATTATTACCGATTGCAGGCGCGGCACGGGCTGAAGGTCTTTGCCGTCGCGACCGAGGATTCGCTCCCCGTCTATCGGCTGAAGCCGCTGTTCGCGGCGATGGCGATCCCGTCGGCGCGACGGATCAAGGGGCCTTATGTGACGCTGGGCGCGGTGCCGACCAATTACATCATCGATCGCGCCGGGCGGGTTCGCTATGCCAAGGCAGCGGCGTTCGACCTGGAGGATCTCAACAGCCTGCTGGTGCCGCTGTTAAACGAAACCCCGCTGCCAGCGGCGACGGGGTCGTAATTCCATCCTCCCCATCCGCCCCGGCAACGGCCGGGGCTGGATGGTTGCGGGGTCATGCGCTCAGCGCGGCGACGCCCGGCAGGTCCTGACCTTCCATCCATTCCAGGAAGGCGCCGCCCGCGGTCGAGACGAAGCTGAACTGCGCCGCCACGCCCGCCTGGTTGAGCGCGGCCACCGTGTCGCCGCCCCCCGCGACCGAAACAAGGCTTCCGTCCTGGGTCAGCGCCGCCGCCGTCTTGGCGAGCGCGACCGTCGCCTTGTCGAAGGGCGGGGTCTCGAACGCGCCGAGCGGACCGTTCCAGACCAGGGTGCGGCAATTCTTGAGCACATCGCCCAGCGCCTCGACCGCGCTGGGGCCAAGGTCGAGGATCATCTCATCGGGGGCGACTTCATGGACGTTGACCGTCCGCGTCTCCGGGTTCGGCTTGAACTCCCGGGCGACCACCACGTCATAGGGGAGATGCACGGTGCACCCCGCCTTGTCGGCCGCGTCGAGGATCTCCTCGGCGGTGCCGGTCAGGTCATGCTCGCACAGCGACTTGCCGACATCGACCCCGCGCGCGGCGAGGAAGGTGTTGGCCATGCCACCGCCGATGATGAGGTGATCGACCTTGCCGACCAGATGCTTGAGCACGGCAAGCTTGGTCGAGACCTTGGCCCCGCCGACCACCGCCGCGACCGGATGCTGGGGGTTGCCAAGCGCCTTTTCCAGCGCATCGAGTTCGGCTTCCATCGCCCGCCCGGCAAAGGCCGGAAGCCGATGCGCCAGCCCTTCGGTCGAAACATGCGCGCGGTGCGCCGCCGAAAAGGCGTCGTTCACGTAAAAGTCGCCGAGCCGGGCGATCGCCGTCGCCAATGCGGGATCGTTCTTTTCCTCGCCCGCATGAAAGCGGGTGTTTTCGAGGATCGCGATATCGCCGGGGTTCAGCGCCGCGACCGCCGCTTCCGCCGCCTCGCCCGCCACATCGTCGATGAACCGGACCGGACGGCCGAGCACATCGCTATAAGGCCGGGTCAGCATCGCCAACGACAGATCCGGGTCAGGCTGCCCCTTGGGGCGGCCGAAATGGGCGAGGATCAGGACGATCGCGCCCTTGTCGGCCAGTTCGGTCACGGTGGCGATCGTCGCGCGCAGCCGCGTGTCGTCAGTGACGCGGCCATCGGCCATCGGCACGTTCAGATCCTCGCGCACCAGCACGCGCTTGCCCTGGACATCGCCCATATCGTCGAGCGTCTTGAAGGCTTTGGTCATGATTCCTCGATCCTGATGATATCGCCGACGCGGATCGTGCCGCCCTCGATCACCCGGCTGCACGCGCCGCCGCGCCAATCGGGTTTCAGGGCCGCCTGCAATCCGTCGGCGATCGCGTCCATGCGGTGGCACGGATCGCATTCCACGGTGATTTCCAGAAGGACGGGGCCGATGCGCAGCCGGGTGCCCGGCATTTGGGGAAGGTCGAAATCCTCGACCAGCAGGTTCGCGCGCCGTTCCTGCCAGGGGATTGCGTGCCCGATCTCCGCCAGCGCCGCGTCCCAGTCGCGACGCTCGATCAGCGTCACCTGTCGCCTGCCGCGGCCGCCCGGCTTCAACCGGCCGCGCGTATCGCCGTCCACGCCACCGTCCAGGGTGACGATGGCGGCGTCCAGCACCTCCATCGGCCCCTTCGGCACGGCATGGCGGGCGATGCCGGCCAGACGCCCGGTCACCGCCCGCCCATGGGTCATTAGAGAAACTTCGCCATCGCCGTCGCGGTATCGACCATGCGGTTCGAGAAGCCCCATTCATTGTCGTACCACGACACGACGCGCACCAGCTTGCCGTCCATCACCGCCGTCTCCAGGCTGTCGACGGTCGACGATTGCGGCGAGTGCATCAGGTCGACCGACACCAGCGGCTCGTCCGAATAGACCAGCACGCCCTTGAGCGGGCCTTCCTCGGCCGCCGCCTTCAGGATCGCATTGACCTCGTCCTTCGTGACGTCGCGCTTCGGGGTGAAGGTCAGGTCGATCAGGCTGACGTCGGGCACCGGCACCCGGATGGCCGAGCCGTCCAGCTTGCCCTTCAGCTCGGGCAGAACCTCACCCACCGCGCGGGCGGCGCCGGTGGTGGTCGGGATCATCGACATGGCGGCGGCGCGGGCGCGGCGCAGGTCGGGGTGGATCTGGTCGAGGATCTTCTGGTCGTTGGTATAGGCGTGGACCGTGGTCATCAGGCCGCGCTCGATCCCGATCGCGTCGTTCAGCACCTTGGCCACCGGTGCCAGGCAGTTGGTGGTGCAGGACGCGTTGGACACGATGGTGTGCTCGGCGGTCAGCTTGTCATGGTTGACGCCATAGACGACGGTCAGGTCGACATTCTTGCCCGGGGCCGAGATCAGCACCTTCTTGGCACCGGCCGCGATATGCTTTTCGCACGACGCCTTGTCGGTAAAGAAGCCGGTGCATTCCAGCACCAGGTCGACGCCCAGTTCCTTGTGCGGCAGGTTGGCCGGATCGCGCTCGGCCGTGACGCGGATATGCTTGCCGTCGATCACGATGTCGTTGCCCTCGGCGGTCACCTCGCCCGGATAGCGGCCATGCACGCTGTCGCGGCTGAACAGCCAGGCGTTCGACTTGGCATCGGCGAGATCGTTGATCGCGACCAGTTCCAGTGCATCGCCGCCGCGTTCCAGAATGGCGCGGGCGACCAGGCGACCGATGCGGCCGAAGCCATTGATTGCAACCTTGACCGTCATGCCAGCAATCTCCTGTAGTTTCTGTCGGCCGCTGCCCATCCGGCACCGGCTCCCCTATCGGACGAATGTCGCGCGCTGCCCGGGGGCCTCGCGTGAATCCATCTTTCGCGCAAGCCTTTCGGAGCCGATGGGTTCGCTGTCAACCGCCCTACCGTATCCCATCGTCCAATTGCGGGTTGCCGCGGGGAGCCATCCTGCTAAGCCGCTTTCATGCCAGACCTTATTGCCGACGACGTCCTCTCCTCTGTCGAGCGGATCGACCGCGCCATCGCCCGCATCGAACAGGCGATCCGAGCGCGCGCGGCCAAGGAAGAGGCGCTTGCCCGCCGCCACGCGGCGCTCAAGGTGCGCATGGCCGAAGCGGTCACCGCGCTCGACGAGGTCATCACCCGGGGGAGCGCCGCCTGATGGCCGAGGTCACGATCCTGGTCGGCGATCGCCCGCACACCGTCTATTGCCAGGACGGCGGCGAGGCGCGCGTGCGGATGCTGGGCCAGATGCTCGACCAACGCTGGGCCGCCGCGCTGCGCGCCTCGGGCGGGCATAATGGCGAGCGGGCGCTGCTGTTCGTCGCGCTGATGCTCGCCGACGCGCTGGAAGAGGCCGAGCGACGGCCACCGGCGGGCGCGGCGGTCAGCGAGGCCGCGCTGGCACGCATCGCCGAGCGGCTGGAAGGGCTGGCCGATGCGCTGGACCCCGATGGCGCGGCCGATGGGGCCCTCTGACGTCTTGAGTAACGCGAACGCTGCGCCTACATTGCGCAGCGGCGGGTTCTGCCCGGTACGAGCTACAATAATCCCTGAGGCTATTCTTCATCCAAGGGGGCTGTCCCTGCCCGGGCCCTGGCCCGACGCACATGGTCCCCACCTGACGTATTGGGCGTCAGTGGATATTACGGCACACGGCCACGGCGGTCCCGCCACCCGCCCTTTCCCCTTCCATGGGCCCCTTTTCCATGGAGTTGCGCCATGATCGACAAACGCGGCCTGCGCGCCCGATTGCGGGCCGTCCGCGATGCCCATGGCCCCGGTCTGCTGCCAGTGGCGCGCCCCTTTCTCGACCGGCTGCTGCCCGGCCTGACCGTGGCCGCCTATCGCCCGCTGGGCGCGGAGGCCGATCCCATGCTGTGGGTCGAGGCGGCGCTGCATGCGGGTGCGGCGCTGGCGCTGCCCCATGTCGTCGATCGGGCCAGCCCGCTGCGTTTCCTGGCATGGGAGGATGGGCAGGATCTGAGCGTCGGCGCCTTTGGGCTGCACCAGCCTGCGCCGGATGCTCCTGAGCGCACGCCCGACATCATCCTGACGCCGCTGGTCGGCTTCGACCGGCGCGGCAACCGGCTGGGCCAGGGCGCGGGCCATTATGACCGCGCCTTTGCGGCGCATCCCGACGCCTGGCGCGTCGGCATCGCGTGGGGCATTCAGGAGGTTGAGGCGCTCACCCCCGACCCTTGGGACGTGCCGCTGCACGCGATCGCAACCGAAACGGAATGGATCATCCCATGACCCCCAGTTGGCGCAAGCCAGCCGGGACGCTGCTGATCGTCGCGATCATCATCCTGTGGGCCGCGCTGGTCGCCACCCTGTCGAACAGGGTCGGACAATGGCACGGCGCGCTGCAACTGCTTTTCTATGGCGTGGCGGGGATCATATGGATCGCGCCGATGAAGCCGCTGCTGCGCTGGATGGAAGGGGGAAGGCGTTAGGCTGGTGTGTCGCCCCCATGGCATTCTGCCTCGCCCCAAGGGAAGGGACTGAGACGTGTCAGACCGGGCGGCGTGCGTCAGCGGCGGGGTCTGCCATCATCATGGCAAGCGCATAAGGCAGAATCGAAAACGCCATCCCGAAGGATGGCGCGAGTGACGGGGCTCGAACCCGCGACCTCCGGCGTGACAGGCCGGCGCTCTAACCAACTGAGCTACACCCGCGTGGAAAGCCATGTGACACCGGACAAATCGGCATCGGCCCATTCGGGATTTCGATATTTTCAGCCATTCTCCAAAGAGGATGGCGCGAGTGACGGGGCTCGAACCCGCGACCTCCGGCGTGACAGGCCGGCGCTCTAACCAACTGAGCTACACCCGCTGAAAGCGTCGAGGCGCGCCAACTAGGCGAGCCTCCCGAACCTGTCAACGCTTCTTTTCAACTTTCTTCCCGGACGTCCGCCGGATCGATCGGACGGTCCAGATGGGTGAGCGTTCCATGCTCGAACAGGAAGCCCGCAATGTCCGGCTTGCCCGCCGCCTTCAGCACGGTCTGGAGGATGATGAGCAGCGGAACGGCCAGCAGCGCGCCGGTCGTGCCCCACACCCATCCCCAGAAGCTGAGCGAGATCAGGATCAGCACCGGGCTGATGGTCAGGCGGTGGCCGACGACCAGCGGGGTGATGAGATTGGCCTCGATCAGATGCATGCCGTACATGATCGCGGGGGGTGCCAGCGCGACCCAGATGTCGCTGAACGTCATCAGCCCGCCGATCGCCAGCAGCAGCGCGCCGATCACCGGGCCGAAATAGGGAATGTAATTGAGCAGCGCGACGATGCCGCCCCACATCAACGGATAGGGCATGCCGAACAGCGACAGCGCCCCCGCCACCGCGCCGCCCAGCGTCAGGTTGATGATGGTGATGGTGCCCAGATAGGCGGAGACGTCGTCGACCACCTCCTGGATCACCCGCGCGGTCGCCATCGCCCCGTCGAAGCTGGTCCGCCCGCGGATCGTTTCCTGCCGCATCCGCGTCCAGCCCGACAGGACGAAGAAGACGACGAGGACGCCGAACACGAACTGGACGATCAGGGCGGGGGCTGAGGTCGCGGCCAGTTCCAGGATCGAGCTGGGCGGCGAGATGGCCGCAGTCTGCAACTGGCGGATCGGGGTCGACGCGACCTGCCGCAGCGCCTTGTTCACATAATGCTCGAGGCTGGAATAGAGATCGAGCAGCGGCGCCAGATTGGCCTGGATGCGCCCGATCCGGCTGGGCAACAACCGGAAGAAGTCGGTGGCGGGGACGATGATCGCCGCCAACGCGATATTGGCGACGATCAGGAACAACAGGACGCACGTCAATGCCGCGAGCGCCGAGGGCACGCCACGTCGCTCCAGCCATTCGAGAATCGGCACCAGCGCGATGGCGATGACGAGCGCGGCGGTCAGCGGCAGGAAGAATTCGGCCCCCTGGCGCAACGCGAAAGGCAAGGCCAGGATGAACCCCGCGCCCACCGTCAGCGTCAGCCCGGCGAGCAGCCGGTCGCGACGCATTGCGATGCGCACCGCATCGCCCGGCCCGACGCCCACCGGGGTTCCCAAAATCGAATCGCCTGCCAGGGGAGCACTGACGGCTCCGTCATCATGCACATCGGTCATGCCGCTACGTTAGCGGCTTTCCGCACGTCGAACAGCCGCCATGACGTCCCGAAAAGATGACGATTCTTTCATCCAATGCATCGACCCGCGCCAACCCGGTCCGTTTCCCGGCGATCATGCCGCGAACAGGCGGGTGTGCGGAACGCCCTACCAGGCGCGGGGAATGCTACCGGTGCGCTCGGCCACCGCATTCTCGATCGACTGGAGTTGCCCGCGCGTCAGCACGCCCGCGTCCATCAGGTGACGCATCAGTTCATCGGTCAGGGCCGCAAGGAAATGCAGTTCCGCGCGTTCCGACGCGCCGTCTTCGTTCACCACGTCCATCGCTTCGCTCCTCACATCCTGTCGGCCTCGATTTAGCCATGCCTCCCAACGCGTGAAAGCCAATTATCCGATCCATTTGCCGCGTGGACAGGCGCACACCATTGACGTTTACGTCAAGGAATTCCATCAAAAGCCGATGGACACACCCCCGCCCTCTCCCGCCCGGACGCTGGCCCAAGGCCTCGTCGCCCTGCTGGACGTCGAGGAGATCGACACGGACCTCTATCGCGGCGCGCGACGGCCGGGCGGCGAAGGCCGGGTCTTTGGCGGCCAGGTGATTGCACAGGCGCTGCAGGCCGCGCAGAAATCGACCGAGGCCGAGCGGATCGCGCACTCGCTCCATGCCTATTTCATGCGGCCCGGCGATGAGCGCTATCCGATCATCTACCGCGTCGAACGCGATTTCGAAGGGCGCAGCTTCGCCACGCGGCGTGTGATCGCGATGCAGAAGGGCAAGCCGATCCTGAACATGGCCTGTTCGTTCCAGATGGCGGAGGACGGGCTGCATCATCAGGACGCGATGCCCGATGTCCCCGCCCCCGACACGCTGATGTCCGAAGCGGCGTTGCTCGCCGCGTCGGGCGATCAGATCCCCGAGGCCGTGCGCGGCTTTCTGGGGCGCCCACGGCCGATCGAGTTGCGTCCGGTCGATCCCCGCGTCTGGCTGACGCCCGAGCGGCGCGAACCCAGCCAGGCCACCTGGTTCCGCCTGGTCGCGCCGATCGGCGACGATCCCACCCTGCACCGCGCGATCCTGGCCTATGCCAGCGACCATGTGCTGCTGGGCACGTCCACCCTGCCCCATGAGGTGAGCTGGCTCACCGGCAACATGCAGACGGCCAGCCTGGACCACGCGCTGTGGCTGCACGAGCCGTTCCGCGCCGATGAATGGCTGCTCTACACGACCGACAGCCCCTGGGCGGGTCATGCACGCGGATTCAACCGGGGGCGGATCTTCGCCGCCGACGGGCGGCTGGTCGCCAGCGTCACGCAGGAAGGGTTGATCCGACTGCGCGATTGAGGCAGGTGGCGCCGATCCGGCCATACCCCGGCTTCGGGAATGCCCGCCACCAAGACCGTTCTCCAGAGACATTCCTTCTGGATTACAAAACTTTTCCTTCTAAGATCGTGCCGTCATGCAGAATGCAAGCACCGGACCGAAGGACAAGAAGGCGATGGCGGCGATGCCCGCACAGGACGGATCGAGTACCGAACGCTATCGGCAAAAGCGTGATGCGATCCTGGCCGCCGCCGCCCAGGCGATCAACGAGCAATCGGCCAAGGGCATGACCTTTGCCGATGTCGCGCGTCGCGTCGGGCTGAACACCACCAGCGTCACCTATTATTTCCGTCGCAAGGAGGACCTGGCCGCCGCCGCGTTCGAGCATACGCTGGAAAAGCTGCTCGAAATGCTGGAGGAGGCCGCGCGCGAACCCACGCCACAGGCCCGGGTCGCACGGTATGTGGCGATCAACATGGCGCGGCTGGCCCGGATCGAGCGCGGCGAGGAAGCGCCCTTCGCCGTGCTGTCGGATCTGCGTGCCACCGAGGAGCCGATCCGCGGCCGGTTGATGGCGGGATGGCAGAAGGTGTTCCGCACCACGCGCAGCCTGTGGGGCCCACCCGCCAGCCGCGCGCATACCGACCTGTATGGCGCACGCGCGCATGTGCTGCTGGAGAATACGTTCTGGCTGCCCATCTGGCTCGTCCGCTATGCCCCCGACCAATATGACCGGGTCGAGGCGCGGCTGGTCGATGTGCTGACCCATGGCGTAGCGGGGCCGCAGGCGCGCTGGTCCCCCAGCCTGTTGCCGCTGGAGGAACTGACGCGTGGCACCCAGGCCGAGCCGGGGCGCGAGGCCTTCCTGCTGGCGGCGACGCGGCTCATCAACCAGCTCGGCTATCGCGGCGCGAGCGTGCAGCGGATCGCATCCGAACTGAACGTGACCAAGGGCAGCTTCTACCACCATCTCGACGCCAAGGACGATCTGGTCGCCGCCTGCTATCGCCGCAGCTTCGACACGATCACCCGCGCCCAGCAGCTCGCCGATGCGATGGGGGGCAGCCATTGGCACCGGCTGTCGAGCGCGATCGCGACGCTGCTCGACATCCAGTTCGCCGAGCGCGGGCCGTTGCTGCGCACCACCGCGCTGTCCAGCCTGCCGCGCGAGGAGCGCCGGGCGATGGTCGAACGCTCCAACGGCATCGCCCGGCGCTATGCCGGGGTCATCATGGACGGCGTGGCGGAAGGGTCGATGCGTCCCGTCGACGCGCTGATCGCGGCGCAGGCGCTGATGGCGATCCAGAACGCCGCCTTCGACATGCGCAAATGGGCCAGCACCATGGAGCGCCCGCGCGCGATCGCGCTCTATGCCTCGACCATCCTGTACGGCATGTTCGACGAGCGGCTGGTGGCTTGAGCCCCCCGCCAGTCGCATAATTTGCGACAATTGCGCGGGCCGCGCGACATGATCGGGCGACACCGAAGAGGGATAAGGCCGCATGATCGGACGGGAATGGTCCCTTCCGCTCGACAAGGATCCACCCTCTCATGCGAAAGTCCCTGATCGGCCTTTCCCTCCTCGCCGCGATCGCCGCCACGGGCGCGCAGGCGCAGACCGCCGCCGTTCCGCCCGCCACGGGCGGGATGGATCGCGGCCTGATGGGCATTCGGCCCGATGCCGACGGCAACATCACCCGCACGGCGGCGCTGGCCGCCGCCGACCAGCGCTTTGCCGCGATGGATGCCAATCATGACGGCACCGTCACGCCCGAGGAAATGCGCGCCTATCACGCCCAGCGGCGTGCCGAATGGCAGCGTCGCCATCCGGGCGGCGACCGGCCCGACCGGCGCGCGCCACAGCCCGTGACCGCCGATGCCTTCCGCGCGCGCGCCGCGGCGATGTTCGACCGGCTGGACAGCAATCACGACGGCAAGATCGACGCGGCGGAACGCGCCGCCGCGCCGCGGTTCGGCCCCCATGCCCATCATCGTCGCATGAGCGGCCCTGCCCCGGACGCCCAGCCCACCCCGAAGGGCGAATGACCCGCGCGAGCGGAGCGAACATGTCTTGCCCCGATCGCTCCGCTTGCGAGCCCGATCCGTCATGCTAGACCCCTGTCCCATGTCCGAAACGCCGCATCTGCTGCTCGTCGATGACGAACGTTCGATCCGCGAGCCGCTGGCCGTCTATCTCACCAAACAAGGGTTTCGCGTGACCCAGGCGGGTGATGCCGCGTCCGCGCGGACGCGGCTCGCCGCCTATGCCATCGACCTGGTCATCCTGGACATCATGATGCCGGGCGAGGACGGCCTCAGCCTGTGTCGCCATATCGCGGCGACCAGCGAGGTGCCGATCATCCTGCTGACCGCCAGGGCGGAGGAAACCGATCGCATCGTCGGGCTGGAAATGGGCGCGGACGATTATGTCGTGAAGCCCTTTTCGCCGCGCGAACTGGCGACCCGGGCCAAGGTCGTGCTGCGCCGGACGCAGGCGACGGGCGCGCGCGTCCATGCCCCTGACAGCGGCTCCTACGCCTTTGCGGGCTGGGTGCTGAAATCGGGCGAGCGGTCGCTGATCGATCGCGAGGGCGTGTCGGTGATGCTGTCGACCGGCGAATATAATCTGCTGCTCGCATTGGTCAGCCGCCCGCGCCAGGTGCTGACCCGCGACCAGCTGCTCGACCTGACCCAGGGGCGCGAGGCCGCCGCCTTCGACCGGGCGATCGACAACCAGGTCAGTCGCCTGCGCCGCAAGATCGAGGCGGATCCCAAATCGCCCGAGATCATCAAGACCGTCTGGGGCGGCGGCTACACGCTCGCCGCCGAAGTCACGCGCCTGTGAGCGACCATTCATGGCGATGAACGCGTGACGATGGTCCTGTGGCCCCGGCGGCTGTCGGCGCAGATGGCGCTGCTCCTCGCCATCGCCCTGTTCGTGGCGCAGGCGATCAGCTTCACCCTGTTGCTGCGGGAGCGGCGCAGCCTGCTCCTCGAACAGATTTCGGGGCCCGCCATCGCACGGCTGAACGACGCGATCGAGCGCTCGGCCAATGGCAAGCCATTGCCGCGCAATCGCGGCCGGGTACGCCTGGCGCCGACCAATCCGGTGACGCCCGGCCTGCCGCGCGTCGCGGCGGTGGAAATGCTGATCGAGGAAGGACTCGCCGAGTTCGGCCATCCGGTCCGCCGCGTCGTCACCGGCATCCGTCCGTTCAACCCCGACGATTTCGACTGGCCGCGCCGCCGCTATGGTCCGCACCGGCACCCGACCGACGAATTGCTGATCGCGGCGGAGCGCAAGAGCGGCGACTGGCTGGTCACGCGCGCCATCTGGCCGCGCGACGGGCTGTTCCTGGTCTGGCGGCTGATCGTACAGACCGTCATCCTCTACGGCGTGATCCTGCTGCCGGTGCTGTGGATCGGGCGGCGCATCTCCCGCCCCTTGCGCGACCTGACCCGCGCCGCCGAACGGTTCGACCCGCGCGTGACGGGGCAGCCCATTCCCGAGCAGGGGCCGCTCGACGTGTCCGCGCTGATCGCCGCGTTCAACGCGCTGCGCCTGCGCATCGGTGCGATGCTGGACGAAAAGGACCGGATGCTCGGCGCGATCGGCCATGACCTGCGCACCCCGCTCGCCGCGTTGCGCGTGCGGATCGAGTCGGTCGAGGAGGAGCAGAACCGGCTGCGCATGGCCGACACCATCGCCGAGATGAACAAGACGCTGGAGGACATATTGTCGCTGGCCCGGGTCGGGCGACCCAGCGAGGCGGAGACCGATGTCGACCTGAACGCGCTGGTCGACGCGGTGGTCGCCGATTTCCACGATCTGGGCCAGGACGTAACCTTTGCGGAGGGCGACCGGCTGCGCATCAAGCTGCGCCCGTCGCTGATGCGGCGCGCGGTGCGCAACTTGATCGAGAATGCGGTCAAATATGGTCAAAGCGCCGATGTCCGGATCGACGAACAGCCCGATCATGTCGCGATCATCGTCGCCGACCGGGGACCGGGCATCCCGCCCGACCAGATCGACACGGTGTTCGACCCCTTCACCCGGCTGGAAAGCTCGCGCAATCGCGACACGGGCGGGATCGGGTTGGGCCTCGCGCTTGCCCGGTCGATCGTGCGTGAGGCGGGCGGCGATATCGGGCTAGCCAACCGGCCCGAAGGCGGATTGGCCGCGACCATCATCCTGCCGCGCTGACCGGGATCAAACGTCACGAGTTGCCCGCAAAGATGCCGGTAGCCGCTTTGAACGATGAGGTTAGTGATGCCGCGCACGGCACCATATCCCGACCATCCTCCCCATCCGTCGATGGGGAGGACAGGGATACTCACTTCGTCGGAAAGCCGCGCTGCCTGAGCAGCGCGTTCACATCCGGATCACGGCCCCGGAACGCGCGATACGCCTCGGCCCGGTCCGTCTCGTTTCCCGTCGACAACAGGATGCGCGCGAAGCGATCCGCCGTCGCCTTGTCCCACGGGCTGCCCGTTTCCTCGAACGCGGCGAAGGTGTCAGCGTCCATCGTCTCCGACCAGAGATAGCTGTAATAACCCGCCGAATAGCTGTCCGAGGAGAAGAGGTGGTTGAACTGCGGCAAGCGGTGCCGCATCACCAGTTCCTTCGGCATCCCGATCTCCTTCAGCGTCGCCGCCTCGAACGCTGCCGGATCGACGATCCCGTCAGGGATGGTGTGCAGCTTCATGTCCAGAATCGCCGACGACAGATATTCGGTCGTCGCAAAGCCCTGGTTGAAGGTCTCCGACGCCTTGATCTTGTCGAGCAGCGCCTGCGGCATCGGCTGGCCGGTCTTGTAGTGCCGGGCGTATTTGTCCAGCACATCGCGGGTCAGCAGCCAATGTTCGTTCACCTGACTGGGATATTCCACGAAGTCGCGCGGCGTCCCCGCCAGCCCAGGATAGGTGACGTTCTGGAGCATCGCATGGATGGCGTGGCCGAATTCGTGGAACAGCGTCTCGGCATCGTCCAGGCTGATGAGCACCGGCTCGCCCGGCGCGCCCTTGGCGAAATTATTGTTGTTGGACGACAGGACATTCTGCGCCGGCGGCAGATTGCGCTGGCCGCGATAGGTGTTCGCCCAGGCCCCCGAACGCTTGCCGGTCCGCGCGAAATCGTCGCGGTAGAACAGACCCACTTCCTTGCCGTTCCGCGTGACATGCCAGACGCGCATGTTCGGCTCGAACACCGGGACCGTGCCGGTGATCTCCCTGAACTCTAGCCCATAAAGCCGGTTCGCGGCATAGAGCGAACCCTGGATGATGTTGTTCAGTTCGAAATAAGGCTTCAACTCGGCCTGATCGAGGTCGTAGCGGCTCTTGCGGACCTTCTCCTGATAGAAACGATAGTCCCAGGGCTCGATGGTGATCTTCGGTCCCTGGCCCTTCGCCGCTTCGGCATCGGCGATCGCCTGCATGGCGTGGACTTCCTCCGCCACGCGCGCCTTGGCGGCGGGCCAGACCCGCATCATCAGGTCCATCGCGGCGGCCGGGGTCTTGGCCATCGTGTCCTGCATCCGCCAGTCGGCATGGATCCTGAAGCCCAGCAGATGCGCGCGATTGGCCCGCAGGCGGACGATGCGGGCGATCGTCGCTTTGGTGTCGTTGACGTCGCCATTGTCGCCGCGCTTGACGAAGGCGCGCCACACCTGTTCGCGCAGGGCACGGTCCGTGGCGAAGGTCAGCACCGGGTCGACCGCCGATCGCGTGTTGACGATCGCCCAGCCCTGCTGGCCGCGCTCGGCGGCGGCCGCCCTCGCGACGGCTTTCACGCTGTCGGGCAGGCCGGCCAGCCGCGCTTCGTCGGTGACGGTGATCGCCGTGCCTTCATCCGCCAGCAGCCGCTGCGAAAACTCGCTGAAATTGATCGCGAGATTCTGGTTGAAGGCCGACAATTCCTGCTTCTGCGCCGGGGTCAGCTTCGCACCCTGTCGCACGAAACTGTCATAGGTGCGCGTAACCAGGCGCTTTTGCTGCGGATCGAGCCCATTGCTATCCCGCGCCCTGTAGATCGCCTCGATCCGCGCGAACAGCTTCGGGTTGAACGTGATGTCGTCCGACGCCTTGGACAGCCGGGGCGACCATTCGCGCTCCAGCGCCTGATAGGCGGGTGTGTTCATATTGCCCGTCATCACCCCGAACAGCGTCACCACGCGGTTCAGCGTCTGCCCGGCATTCTGCATCGGCACGAAGGTGTTGGCGAAAGTCGGCTTCGCCGGATCATTGGCGATCCGGTCATAGTCCTGCTTCCGCTCGGCCAGCGCCGCCTCGAACGCGGCGGGGAAGAGGTCCGGCTTCACCTTGTCCCATGGCGGCACCCCGCCGTAAGGGCCAGTCCAGGGGGCGAGCAGCGGATTGGTCGCCGGGGCCTGCGCCGTTTGCGGCGGGGCGGCAATGGCGGTGCTGCTCATCAGCGCCGCCAAAGCGGCGGCAAGGGACAGATGACGCAAGGAAAACTCCAATATATGAACTTCGCGTCATCATAGGCGGCCCGCGAGACGGGTAAAGGCCCCTGTCCCTTTGGCCGGCTCGCCGATGCCATTATCGCCGAACCCGCGCGGGACGACGCCCCGTGCGCGACGTGCTTCCCGTCATGCGTCGCGCCCCGCCACGCTGGGACCGCCGCCATAGAGATAGGCCGGGTCGAAGTCGGCCAGTCCCACCAGCGCCGGATGATCGAGGATCCGCACCTCGCCGCTCCGAAAGGTCATCAGCCCGCGTTCGCGCAGGCCGCGCAGCACACGGTTGAGATGCACCGGTGTGATCCCGACCGCCTCGGCCAGGTCGATCTGGGTGACCGGAAAGCGGAACACGCCCTGTTCGACCCGGTCGACCATCCCCAGACGGGCGTGCAATTCGCAGAACAGATGCGCCACCCGGCCATCGGCGTCGAGCCGCCCCAGCCGGAAGATCCATTCGCGGTGCATCGCCGCGTCGAGCAGGGTCGAGAACCACAGCATCCGGGTCAGGTGCGGCCGATGCGCCACGATCGTCTCCAACCGGCCATGCCGCACCAGCGCGACCCGCACCGGGGTCAAGGTCGCCACGTCATGGTCCAGATGCCGCATGGCAAAGCCGTGTAGATCGACAAAGTCTCCCGGAACGTGAAAGGCGACGATCTGGCGATTGCCCTGCCGGTCATCCATGTACCGGCACATCACGCCCTCCAGCAACAGGCTGCTGCTGCGCACCCGCTCCTCGCGCCGGTTGACGATCGTCCGCGCCGGAATATCCCGCACGACATCGATGCTGTCCTCAAGCGTCGCGATGTCCTCGGGCGTCATCGCCTCGCGCCCGCGCCCCTTCAGGAACAGGCGGATATGAGGGGCATATGCGTCCCTGTCCCTCTCCTCTCGCAATGTATCGACGGCGGACACCGACATGGCATGGTCCCTCGCGCAATTTTTATGCGACAGGAAATCCATGGCGAGGTCAAAGGGTTCCGGGGGCTGGTTCCACCCCCCGGGGAAGATCGGTCCCGGACCGGGATCAGTCGACCGTCATCCTGTCGGCCGACCGCACCGTATCTCCGCTTGCACCGACCTACGCAGGACGGGTGCGGTTGCTGCGGATCGACGCCCAGAAGGACAGTCCGATCACCGTCGCGCCGATCAGGCCGGTGATCGTCTCCGGGATATGGAACCGGACCGACAGCAGCATGATCGCCGCCAGTGCAACGATAGCGTAGAAGGCGCCGTGCTCCAGATAGCGATACTGGGTCAGCGTCCCCCGCTCGACCAGCATGATCGTCATCGACCGCACGAACATCGCACCGATGCCCAGCCCCAGCGCGATGATGAACAGATTGTTCGACAGCGCGAACGCCCCGATCACGCCATCGAACGAGAAACTGGCATCCAGCACCTCCAGATAGAGGAAGGCCGCAAAGCCCGACCGGGCCACCGCTCCCGTCGCCGCATCGCCATCCCCCTCCAGCAGGACACCGATCGCATGGACCGCGATATAGGTGAGCAGGCCGAAAATCCCCGCGCTCAGAAAGGTCATCGCATCCGCGGCCGGAATGAAGCGACCGATCACGTAGAGCGCCAACAGCACGATCCCCGTCGCCAGCCCCGAGATCGCGCGCAACGCCGCCAGCGGCCGCTCGATCCAGCCGAGCCAATGCTCGTCCTTGTCCTCGTCGAGGAAGAAGTTCAGCCCGACCATCGCCAGAAACGCGCCGCCAAAGCCCGAAATGCCGACATGGGCCGAGGTGATGATCTGTTCGTACCGGACAGGATCACCCGCGGCCAGTTTGATCGCCTCGATCGGCCCCATATGGGCGGCGATCGCGACGACGGCCAGCGGGAAGACGATCCGCATCCCGAAGACCGCAATCAGGATACCCCAGGTCAGGAAACGCCGCCGCCAGACGTCGTCCATGTCACGCAGCACCGTGGCATTGACGACGGCGTTGTCGAAGGACAGCGACACCTCCAGCACGCCCAGCACCAGCACGATCCACAATATGCCCAGCGTTCCGGCCAATGTGCCCGTGCTTTCAAAGCCCAGCCACCCGGCCAGCGCCAGACAGATCGCCGTGAAGAGGAACGATCCCTTATAATATTTCAACAGCACCCATGTCCCCCTGTGGACGTTCAAGCGTACCGGACGGTGATCCGGTTCCGTCCCGGTCAAAGTCGGCCGTCGCCGATTGGTTTCGCCCGACTGGTTCCGTCCGACTTGTTCGTTACGCCGGCAACGCTACCGCGATCCATCGGGCTATCTATCGCCGCGATCCGCGACGGGGACAAGCCGGTGGAACGGCCGAGCGGCGCGACGATCGCACTCATCGTCAGGGGGGCTTCCCGTGCCGAGAGCAGTTCCAGGATATCCAGCCTCTTTTCCAGGGCGGGCGCACACTATCGCCGCTTGTCGTCCACGCCATCGATTGGCTTTCTGACCGATCGCTTCTTTCCGTCGCGATATCTCGACCACCAGTCGGAATCGCCCAGCCTCAGCCGCTCCTGCCGGATCAATCAGTTCCCGATTGCGGACATTGCGGCGGCGAGCGATGCCGGTAGGATGAGCGAAGACAATTTGATCTGGCGGAGCCAGTGGTATCTGTCCCAGTGCGATCATGACTGGGAGCACTCGTATGGGGTGAAGATCGAGAACCTCGACAATCCGGGGTGGTCGCTCAAGATCGATTTAACCGACACTGAGATGCAAGGACACGCCTTTGAGCGCGTAGAGTACGGCGAGCCGAGCGGCGATTTGGAAGAGTGGCAGCGGACCGGAAGCTGGTGGGTTGCGCATGTTGAGGGCGACGCCTTCGAGGTTGCCTGCGGACCTCTGGACTTGTCGGCTGCGGTCGGAGTGTTCCGGCGATGGGTGGAAGCATCGGCATAGCGCGACGGCAGCTCTCGCTCGCCTTCAAACCTAAAGCTGCCGGTCCGCTCACCGCCCGAAAAGGGCATTGGTCAGGTCGTCCCGGTACCCTTGTCGTAGAGGTATAGCGTCACCGGACACACCTCTTCGTTGGCCCACGCGATCGCTTCCGCGACAGTGACATTCTCACGCTGGTCGTAGGTCAGATCGTCATCGGTTGGTCGTTGTTGGTCCGCATCCTCGCAGGCATTGTCATGCGAAGTCGCCTCAATGATGGCGTTAACCTCGCACCAGCGATACGGCCTCGTTCGCCTGTCGATGATGTTGCAGATCATGCCGCGAACTTAGTGGCAGCCCGACATCATGCAACGTCCGCTGCCCACCCGAAACGGACATTCCGCTTGCGCCCATGTCAGGCCGGGTCGACCAGAATATGGACGATGCCGCGCCCCACCTTCGCGATGGCACGTGCGCCCTCGACATTGTCGGTACGGACCAATCCGGCATCGACCAGTTCGATCCGCCACCGGCCGGCATGATGGCTGGCGTGGCGGATATTGGCCGATCCGCCGACCGCTCGGGCCAGCGCTTCGGGCAATTCCGTCGGGCCATCGACAAGCATCGGCGCGACGGCCGCAGCGGCGGCAGGCATCGGAGCCGGATCGCCCGATGGCTGCCCCAGGCCAGCCGCGATCGCCTCGCGCATTTCCATCGCCACCGTGTCGGCGACCGGGCCCAGAACGATCTGCACGCCCAGGGGCGACGGGCGCAGGATGGCACGCGCGCCCAGCCGCTTGAGCGCGGGCTCGTCCACGCGCGCGGGCTCGTCCACGATCAGGCGCAGGCGGGTGGTGCAGGCCGCCACCTCCTTCAAATTCGCCCCGCCGCCCATCGCCGCGACGAAGGACGCGCCGCGTCCGCCCTCGACCACGGGCGCGCCCGCTTCGACCGTCCCGCCCTCGGCAGGCACATCCGCTTCGCGACCGGGGGTCTGCAGGTTCCAGCGACGGATCGCGAACCGGAAGACGCCATAATAAATCAACGCATAGCCCGCGCCCACCGGGATCAGCAGCAGCGGCCGGGTCGCCTGCCCGAAGTTCAACACATAATCGAACAGCCCCGCCGAAAAGCCATAGCCCAGCCGGACGCCCAGCGCGTTCATCAGCGCCTCGGCCGCGCCGGTCAGGATCGCGTGGAACGCATAGAGGACCGGCGCGAGGAACATGAAGCTGAATTCGATCGGCTCGGTCACGCCGGTCAGGAACGACATCAGCGCCAGGCTGAACAACATGCCGCCGACCGCCTTTTTCCGCTCCGGCAGCGCCTCGTGATACATGGCCAGGCACGCGGCGGGCAGGCCGAACATCATGACCGGGAAGAAACCGCTCATGAAGGCGCCCGCGGTCGGATCGCCCGCGAAGAAGCGGCGCAGATCGCCCGTGGTGCCGTGATAATCGCCCACCACGAAATAGGCGACATTGTTCAGGATATGATGGAGCCCTGTGACGATCAGCAACCGGTTGAGGACGCCAAAGGCGAACAGGCCAAGGCCGCCCGCCTGCACCACGCCCTGGCTGAGCGCATCGACGCCCGCATTGACCGGCGCGAAGGCGAGCCCGAGTAGCCCGGCGAGGACCAGGCCCGCCAGACCCGCGATGATCGGAACGAACCGGCGACCGCCAAAAAAGGCCAGATATTCCGGCATTTTGATCGTGGCGAAACGGTTGTAGAAACCGCCGCCGACCAATCCGGCAACGATGCCCACGGGCACGTCGAAACGATGCACCGCCTTGGTCCGCCATGCCGCATCGACGGTGGCGGCGATATCCTTGGCCAGCCCCGAGCCCGTGCCCATCGGCGGGACGACCAGCGTCTCGGCCCCCTTGATCGTCACCAGATAGCAGGTGATCCCCGCCAGCGCCGCCGCGCCGTTGCCGTCCCGGGCAAAGGCGGTCGCCACGCCGACGGCGAAGAGCAGGCCGAGATTGTCGAAGATCGCATTGCCCGCATTGGCCATGAAGGCGATGTCGAGCATGTCGGGCTGGCCCAGGCGCAGCAGCAGCCCCGCCACCGGCAGGACCGCGATGGGCAGCATGAGCGCGCGCCCGAGCGACTGAAGCGAGGCCATGGGCGAACTCATGCGCCGATCTCCTGAAGCATCGTGGTGATATGCGCGCGCACCGACGCGGCCGAGGAAAGCTGAAGCGCTTGCCCGGCCACGACTCGACAACGCGCGAGGTCGAGCTTGCCGACCAGCGCCTTGATCGCGGCGACCCGCGCCGGGGGCACCGACAATTCGGTGACGCCCAGGCCCAGCAGGATCGGCACCGCCAGCCGGTCGGCGGCGAGCGAGCCGCATACCCCCACCGGCGTGTCGTGCTCCGCCGCGCCGTCACAGGTCGTGCCGATCAGGCGCAGTACCGCCGGATGGAGCCCATCGACCCCCGCCGCCACCGCCGCGTTGCCGCGATCCATGGCCAGCGTATATTGGGTCAGGTCGTTCGTACCGATCGAGAAGAAATCGGCCTTACGCGCGAGAATATCAGCGGAAATCGCTGCCGCCGGGGTTTCGATCATCACCCCGACCTCGGCCTTTCGGCCATGGCGTTCGACCACCGCGCGCACCGCCTCCAGCTCGGACAGGCTCGCGACCATCGGGGCCATGATCCGGCACGGCTGACGCACCGACAGGATCGCGCCGACCTGATCCTCCAGAAGCTGCGGATCGGCGAGCGACACGCGGATGCCGCGCAGCCCCAGCGCCGGATTCTCCTCGACGGGCAAGTCCATATAGGGCGCGGGCTTGTCGCCGCCGACGTCGAGCAGCCGGACGATCATCGGCCGGTCGCCCAGCGCGTCGGCGATCGCCTGATAATCGCGCGCCTGTTCGTCGCGGGTCGGCGCGGTCGCGCGGTCCAGGAACAGGAATTCGGTGCGCAGCAGGCCGCAGCCCTCCGCGCCTTCCGCCACAGCGGCTTCGGCATCGGCGACCGAGCCGAGATTGGCGAACATCTCGATCCGGACGCCGTCCGCGGTGCGGCACGGGCCCTGCGCCGCGCGGGCGGCCTCCATCTCGGCCTTGCGGCGCGCGATCGTCTGCCGCACCTCGGCTTGCGCGTCCGCATCGGGCTCGGGATCGATCAGGCCGCGATCGGCGTCGAGCACGATCACCCGCCCGTCCTCGAGCGCGGCCAGCGGCTGGCCGAACGCGACCGCCATCGGCACGCCCATGCCCGCCGCCAGAATCGCGGCATGCGAGGTCGGCCCACCCTTGACCAGCGCGATCCCGGCAACGGCGGCCGCGTCGAGCGCCGCGACCTGGCTGGGCAACAGATCCTCGGCGACCAGAATGGCCCCGGCGGGAACGCTGGGCCCCTCGATCGGCAGGCCGGCCAGCGCGGCCAGCACATGGCGCTCCAGATCGCGCAGATCGTCGGCGCGCTCGGCGATGCGACGATCCCCGCTCGACATCAGGTTGGCGACCTGTTCGGCAATGGCCTCCTGCCATGCGACGCCCGCGCTCAGCCCGCGCGCGACACCGGCCATCGCGCCATCGGACAGGGTCGGATCGGCCAGCATCGCGCCATGCGCCGCCATCACCCCGCCCCGTGCGCCACCCGCCGCGGCGGCCAGCGCCAGGGCGTCACGCACCTGTGACAAGGCTCCGGCCAGCCTCGCGCGTTCCTCATCGGCGGAGGCGGCGACCGTCTCGACCGGGATCGCGGCACGGTTCAGCCGATGGATCGCCCCGATCGCCAGGCCCGGCGCGGCGGGCACGCCGCCCAGGCCCGGACCCTCGCCACGCATGGGCTCGGGCGCGTCGGCCGGCGTGTCCTCCGGCGTCGTATCGCTCAGCAGCGCGACGATTTCGGCCAGCGCGGCGGATGCCTGCGGCCCGCTCGCCTCGACCCGCACGGTCGCACCATGGCCCAGCCCCAGCCCGAGCAGGCCGACCGCGCTCAGGCCCGACGCATGACGCTCGCCGTGGAGCAGCATCACCTGCGCCTCATGTCGCCGCACCACCTCGACCAACCGGGCGGCCGGACGTGCGTGCAGGCCATGCGACAGCCCAACCGCCAATTCCCGAACCAGCGTCTCGCCCGAGGCCGCCACCGCCATGGTCGAAGACGCGAGCGGCACGACGCGCAGCAACGGATCGCCGACCGCGACCATGCCGCACGCGATCGGCTCGACACCGTACAGGCTGGCATCCGCGACGATGATCGGCGTCACGACGGCGGGCGCATTGCGCACCAGAGCGTCGAGGTCGAAGCGGATCAGCGGCTGGCCCGCCAGCACCTTCGTGCCCGCCTGCACCTGCGGGACCAGCCCCTTGCCGCCCAGCGACACGGTATCGATGCCGATATGGCAGATCAGCTCGAACCCCTGCACGCTGCGCAGCGTCACCGCGTGCCCCGCCTCGTGCACCGTCAGGACGGTCGCGTCGCACGGCGCGCACAGCATGTCGCCGACCGGATCGATCGCGATCCCGTCACCCAGCATCTTTTCGGCAAAGACCGCGTCCGGCACCTGCGCCAAAGGCGTCACCCACCCCGCCAGCGGGGCAAAGATGGTCAGGTCACTCATCGCACGTCACTCTCGCCAAACTGCTATTCCTCTCCGCAACGGTCCGCCCCGCCTTCAGCGCGGGCGGACCATCACGCGACCGATCAGGCCGCTTTCATTATTGCCGAGCCCCGCCACGATCAGGGCGATCACCCGCTTGCCCTCGCCCGCCGGGAAGGGGGCGGTCAGCGGACCGGGCCGGGGATCGCGCTTCTCGGCGACCAGTTGCCCGTCGATCCACAGGCTGGCCACGCCGCCAATGGCCGCAAAGCCGATCTCTCCACCGCGCGCCGCCACGGCCCGGCGCGGGGTCAGGACGGTGCGATACATGCGCCAGCCAGCCTCCTCCGCCGGAGTCGGCGTGCCCGCATGGACGAACGCCCAGCCATTATTGTCGCTCGCCGCCGGGGCCAGATCCGCCGACGGACGCGTGTCCAGCCGGGGCGACCGCCGCCAGTCACGGATATCGGTTTCGGGCGCCACCAGCGCGACCTGCGCACGCGCGGGCACGCCCAGCCGGTCGAGCTTCAGCATCGCGGGCTTCAACCCGTCGGCCATGGCCCGGATCACGATCCGCCCGCGCCCGCCATCGGGCCGCACGATCATCTGCGCCAGGCCGTTGAACAGCGAGCGCTGAAGCCCCTTTTCCGGCTCATGGCTGTTGGGATCGCCATTGCCGACACCGATGATCGCGCCCCCTTCGATCGTGAAGCGGGTCATCAGATTGGCGATGGGCACATGCCGTCCCCTGGCGTCGACCGCATCGATCGTGATCGCCTGCGCATCCTCGCGATCGCCCGCCATCACGGTGCGCGCCGGCGTCAGGCGCAGCGCGACCGGCGCGCCCACCGTCTCATGCGCGGCCCGCGCGACCTCGCGGCCACCGCGATAGGCGATCGCCTCGATCCGCCCCGGCGCATAGGGCAATGTCCATTCATGCCCCATCAGCCGGTCGACCGCAGCCTCCCCGACCGTCTTGCCGTTCAGGCGCAGGACGACCCGCTCGGCGTTGGACAGGACCATGACCTTGATCGGCTGCCCCTCGCGTCCCGGCCAGCTCCAGTGCGGCGCGATCGCCACCACCGGCTGGTCATCGACCCAGGCCGCACGGTGGATGTCGAACGCCACCTTGGGAAAGCCGCACAGATCCAGGATGCCGAAGAAGCTGGCGATGGTCGGCCATTCATAGGGCGTCGGCTCGCCATGATAGTCGAAGCCGGTCCAGACGAACCCGCCCGCCACATAAGGCCGCTCGGCGATCTTCTTCCACGCGCCGCGATGGGTGTCGCCCCAACTCGCTGCCTCGACATCATAGCTTGACGCGATATGGCGCACCGGATCGGTTTCGAACGCGCCGCGCGTCATGAAGGCGCTGGTATCCTCCGAACTGGTGATCGGCTTGGCCGGGTTCAGCTGGTGATAGCGGTCGTAATCGCCTTGATAATAGTTGAACCCGGTCACATCGACGACATGCGCGACGTTGACCGGATCGAAGAACGCCCCGTTCATCGCCGCCGTCACCGGCCGGCTGTCGTCCAGCGCGCGGACCCAGTGTGCCATGCGCCGGACCATCGCGACGCCCGCCGGCGTGCCCTGCATCGGTTCCTCGTTGAAGACCGACCACAGGATGACGCTGGGATGATTGCGATCGCGCCGGACCAGCCATTCCAGCTGCGCGCGATATTCCGGCGCCGGGTTGAACTGCCGATTCTCGTTCATCACCAGCAGGCCCAGCCGGTCGCACCAGTCGAGCAATTCGGGCGTCGGCGCATTGTGGCTGGACCGGACCGCGTTGCAGCCCATCGCCTTCAACCGTTCCAGCCGCCATCCGATCAGCGCGTCGGGGATCGCGGTGCCGACGCCCGCATGATCCTGATGCAGGCAGACGCCCTTCAGCTTCACCGGCCGCTCGTTCAGGAAAAAGCCCCGGTCCGCATCGAAGCGGATGGTGCGGAAGCCGATCGGCACCCGACGCTCGTCCGCCACCTGCCCGTCGCGCAGCAAGCGGACATCGAGGGTGTAGAGCGTCGGCCGCTCGACCGACCAGAGCTGCGGATCGGCGACCGGCAGGTCGAGCTGCGCGGTGCCCTGGTCGAGCGACGGCACCTGTGCCTGCGCCCGGCCCTGCGCCACCACCTGGCCCTGCGGATCGATCAGCCGCGCCTCGACCATAGCGGTGCTGTCGCCATCGGCGATGCTGGTCAGCGTGACGGTGACGGGAACATGCCAGCCATCGGCCCTTTTGCGGGGATCGCCATGCACGCCGTCGGTCGCGATCGACACCGGCGCATAATCGGCGAGCCAGACATGGCGATAGAGCCCCGCGCCCTCATACCACCATCCCTCCATCGCCTCGGCATCGACCCGCACCGCGACGACGTTCACCTCGTCCCCGAACCGCGCAAACGGCGTCAGGTCGACGCGGACGGCGTTGTAGCCGGAGAAATTATGCGCGACGACGCTGCCATTCACCCAGACGGTCGCGTTGGTCGCGATGCCGCCGAATTCCAGCTCGATCCGCCGGCCCTGCAATGCGGGGTCCAGCCGGACGCTGCGCCGGTACCAGCCGATGCCGCGCGGCCGATAGCCTTGCGCGACATTGGCCGTCTTCACGAAGGGCTGGAACGAAGCCCAGTCGTGCGGCAGGTCGACCGCCTGCCAGTCGCTGTCGTCATAGTCGACCGCCGCCGCGCCACGCGCATTGCCCGCCTTGACCGACAAATAGGTCGCATTGTGCGTGTCGAGCGGGGCGGGCTCGATATCCCCCTCATGGAACAGCCAGCCGCGATCCATCAGGACCCGCGCGGCGTCCTGCACCGGCAGCGGCGTCGGCATATGGTCGAGCGGCACGGGCATGGGGAGCGCCCCCGCCCCTCCCATCGACAGACCATCCGTCGGACGCGCACGCGCCGCGAACAGGGGCGCGGGCGACAGGCCGCCCGCCAGCCCCAGCGCCGCGCTGCCCAGCAACAGGTCGCGGCGCGCGACCGTCATGCCGCGACCGGCTCCGCCGCGGCGATCCGCGTCTGGACGGGCTTGAGCGCGGCGTCGAGCACCACCCAGTCGGCGCGCAGCCCGGGGGCCAGCGCGCCCCGCTCGTCCGACAGGCCCAGGAACGCCGCCGGATTGGTCGCGGCCAGCACCGCCGCCCGATCGACCGTGATGCGCAGTTGCGCGACCGCATTGGCGACCGCCGACCCCATGTCGAGGTCCGAGCCCGCCAGCGTGCCGTCAGTGTAGACGCACTTGCCGCCCGACACCGCGATATGGCGGCCATGCAGCACGAAATCCTTGTCGACCGCGCCGACCGAGGACATCGCGTCGGTGACGAGCATCAGCCGGTCGAACGGCCGTGCCTTCATCGCCAGCCGCAGCATCGGCGCGGAAACGTGGAAGCCATCAATGATCAGGCCGCTGTACGGACGCGGATCGTCGAGCGTCGCGCCCGCCAGCCCCGGCACCCGCTGCTGCATCGCGGGCATCGCGTTGTAGAGATGGGTGATGCCGCAAAGCCCGACATCGAACGCCGCCATCGCCTGTTCATAGCTGGCTTCGCTATGCCCGGCGCTGACCAGGACGCCCGCATCGACCAGGCGCTTGATCATGGCCAGCGGCACCCGCTCGGGCGCGATGGTGACCATGACCTTGCCCCGGCGCGGGCGGGTCAGCACCGCCATCATATCCTCGTCCAGGTCGCGGAAGCGCGCCGGATCGTGAATGCCCTTGCGCGCGGGGTTCAATACCGGCCCTTCGACATGGATGCCGACGATGCCGGGCACATTGGCTTCGATCGCCTCGTCGATCGCGTCGAGCGCGCGCGCGATCTTGTCCGGCGTCTCGCTGACCAATGTCGGCAGCAGCGCGGTGGTGCCGTACACGGCATGCGCAGCCGCCATGGTCGCGATGCCGTCCACGTCGAGGCGATCGTTGAACAGCACGCCGCCGCCGCCATTGACCTGCGTATCGATATAGCCGGGGACGACCCAGCCGCCATTCAGGTCGATCGTATCGGTTGCCCCGTCGACCGCGCCGATCGATGCGATACGGTCCCCCTGCACCATGATCTCCGCGCCGGGCAGGACGCCGCCCGGGGTCGCGACATGGCCGTTGACGAAACGGAAGCGGGTCATAGCGTGCGGGTCACTTTCTGAAGATGCGGCGGCGAGTCAGGGTCCATGCCACGGGCGAGCGCCAGCGCCTCGGCCATGCGGTAGAAGCTGGCGAGCATCGCGATCGGCTCCAGCGCGGGGTGCCCGGCCACCATGGGCAGCGCACCGCCCTGTCCGGCCACGAACGGCAGAGCGCCACGCGCGGCGAACTGGTCGGCGACCGCCTTCACATCCTCGCCTGCCACGTCCGACGTGGCGAAGCCCAATACCGAATAGCCCGGCTCGACGATCCGCATCGGGCCGTGGCGCACCTCGGCGGCGCTGAACGGCTCGGCCTGGATCGAGCAGGTTTCCTTGAGCTTGAGCGCGGCTTCCTGCGCCACGCCATAGCCATAGCCACGGCCCAGCACGAACATCCGGCTGACGTCGCGCAACCCCTCGACCGCGGGCGACCAGTCGCGGCCCAGCGCCTGTTCGACCTGGCCCGGCAGATCGGCGAGCGCCGCCTCCAGCGCCTCGTCCCCCGCCCAGGCGGCGGCGAGCTGCGCCAGACCCGCCAGCGCGGTCAGGCACGACTTGGTCGCGGCCACCGCCTTTTCCGGTCCGGCGGACAGCGGCAGCAACGTGTCGGCGCCCGTCGCCAGCGGCGATTCCTCGTCATTGACCAGCGCGACGATATGCGCGCCGCCCGCACGATACGCCTCGACGGTCGCCAGCAGGTCCGGGCTCCGCCCCGACTGCGAGATGGCGATGACCAGCGCGCCCCGTACCTTCATCGGCGTCGCGAAGATCGACGCGACCGACGGAGCGGCCGACGACACCGGCACGCCGGTCATCGTCTCCAGGATATATTTGCCATAGGTCGCGGCGTGATCCGACGATCCACGCGCGATGGTGACGATCACCGGCGGCGGCGCGGCACGCAGCCGCTCGGCCAGCGCCCTGACGGTCGGCGCATTGCGCGCGAGCAGGCGGGCAATGGCCGCAGGAGCCTCCCCCGCTTCTGCTCCCATCAGGGTGCCGGCGTCCGCCCTGCCGGCGGTCATCACATCAGACATCGGTTAACTCCGCGACGAAATCATAGGCATCGCCGCGATAGAAGGACTGGGTATATTCCACCGCCCGTCCATCGCGTAGAAATCCACGACGCTCGATCAACAGGCCCGCATGGCCCGGATCGACGTCCAGCATCCTGGCATGGTCGGCACCGAAGGGGACCGCACGCAGGCGTTGCAGCGCGCGGATCGGCCGGTTGCCGGTCCGCTCCAGCGCCGCATAGAGCGAACGATCCACCGCCTCGACCGAGGGTAGCGCGAAGCCCGCGATCGTCGAAATCTCCACCGCCATCGGCACTTTGTCGGCAAAGCGCACGCGTTGGAAACGATAGACCGGCGCGCCGGGCGACAGGCCCAGCGACAGCGCCTCTTCGGGCGTCACGCTGCCCGGCGCGCGGCTGACCCACTCGCTGCTCGGCGTGCGGCCGCGCGCGATCATGTCCTCCGAAAAGGACGACAGCTTGGAAAAGCTCTTCTCGACCCGCCCGGCAACGAAGGTGCCCGCGCCACGCCGTCGCGTCAGCAGCCCCTCCTCGACCAGACCGCCGATCGCCTTGCGCACCGTGATCCGCGACACGTCATATTCGATCGCCAGATCGCGTTCCGCCGGAATGGCATCATCCTCGGCCAGCACATTGCTGGTGATCGCATCGCGCAGCAACTGCTGAAGCTGGAGGTAGAGCGGTGCGGGATTTCCCTTCCGAAAGGCGCCGACCTGGGCCGAGAATGTCATGGCCGCGCCATCCCCCTTTGCCGTGGCGTCGCTCATGCCGCGCCCCGCTTCTGCATAGGGCTTATCCCAGCCGAACCTTGCGAGCAATAGGTATTATAATTGGTATTCATTGGATATTACCCTTCCCCATGGCACGACACAGCGCGACGATGCGCGCTTCGCTGGTCCGGCGCCTTGGCCCGGTGGCGAACCCCATCGCGGCGATGCGCGAATCCGACCACGCCTGCCGGATGCTGGCCGAGGCGTGGACCGCATCGGCTCCGGTCCGCGCGATCAGATCGACCGCATTCTCGGCGGACACGCCCGATCCGGCGATGATCGCCAGCCGCCCCGCCGCCGCCCGAACCATGGCGGCGATCCCCTCCACGCCCTCCGGTGCGGTGGGCGCGCCACCCGAGGTGAGGATGTGATCATAGCCCAGACCGGCCACCGCCTCGACCGCTGCGACCGGGTCGGCGACCAGGTCGATCGCGCGGTGCAAGACGATCGCAACATCCTTGGCCAGGTCGCGCCAGCGGGCGAGCTGGTCCAGGTCGAGCCGGTGATCGTCCGCCATCGCGCCCACCACGACCCCCGCCACGCCCAGATCGATCAGGCGGCGTATCTCCTCATCGGCCAGCGCGATATCGGCGGCCGCATAGCGGAAATCGCCATCGCGCGGTCGCACCATCGCATGGACCGGAAGACCCGAGCGCACCGCATGGGCGACCAGCGCCGCCGAGGGGGTCAGCCCGCCCAGCGCCAGCGCGCCGCACAGCTCGATCCGATCGGCCCCGGCGCGCGCCACCGCATCGACACCCTCGGCATCATCGACGCAGATTTCGACCAGGCGGCGCGCGGTCTCCTTCATGTCCATCTTCGTCACCCAAAGCATTCATGTCGGAAAGGAGACCAGAATCCGGCCATTTGCGCAACCTGTCCGAACGAATGCCCGTCAATGGTCCCATCAAGGCTTCATCGCCATGTCCGCCGTTGCCAACCAATATTGATTTGGTTGCAGCATGGTCATTCGGGCATATCGTATAAAAAGTGCGCTGATCTACGATCTATGTCCTCAGCCGGTTCACCGACCGCCAAACCACGGGGCGGCAACGGACCGCGATCGCGCGACCACCATTCTGGAGCATACCAATCGCATCCGGCCCTTTCATCCAACCGTGCTGGCAGCCGCGCGATCGACATCCCGACCATGGGATAAACAGGCCACAGATCGCCCGTCCACCATCGCCGGAACGACCTCCGCCATTGCGGGAACGACCGAAGCCCGGCTGCTTCGGTGGCGATACCGTTTCAACCGAAGCATCCCCTGTGAATAGCATCAGGGCAAACGCCGATCGATCCTGCACCGCCAGACCTTTGACTTTAACGAGTCATTAAACTGCTGCGAGTTTGTCACCGATCTGCGATGCGGACGTAACAGATGACAGGCATGACAGGTGGAACGCCAAGCGTGGGGAACGCCGATGCCGATGACCAGCATTCCGATCGATGGTTCGCTGCATGAAGATGCGTCGATCCTGGACTTCGTGCCGCGCCACCCGGTCACGCCCGAACCCGAGGGCAATGAACGCCGCCGCTATCGCACCATCTGGATATCGGATGTTCACCTCGGCACGCGCGGCTGCAACGCCGAGATGCTGATCGACTTTCTGGACCATGTCGACAGCGAGACCATGTATCTGGTCGGCGACATGATCGACGGCTGGCGGCTCAAGAAGAAATTCTACTGGCCCGCCGCGCACAATGACGTTGTGTGGCGCCTGCTCAAGCGGGCCCGGCGCGGCACCCGCGTCATCTACATCCCCGGCAATCATGACGAGATTTTTCGTCAGTTCACCGGCATGGATTTCGGCGGCATCGCCATCTGCCGCAAGGCGATCCACGAAACCGCCGATGGCCGCCGCCTGCTGATCCTGCACGGCGACGAGTTCGACGCGATCACGCTGGCGCATCGCTGGCTCGCCCATGTCGGCGACTTCGCCTATACCGCGCTGATGGAGGTCAACCGCTGGGTCAATATCGTCCGGCGGTGGATGAAGCGCCCCTATTGGTCGCTGTCCAAACATGCCAAGGCCAAGGTGAAGAACGCGGTCGCCTTCATCTCGCATTTCGAGGAAGTCGTCGCGCATGCGGCGGGCGCGCGTGGCGTGGACGGCGTGGTGTGCGGCCATATCCACACCGCCGAAATACGCGAGATCGGCGGCGTCGCTTATTATAATGACGGCGACTGGGTGGAGGGGTGCACCGCGCTGGTCGAGCATTTCGACGGCACGATGGAGATCCTGCACTGGGCCGACGAGATGGAGGCGCGTCGCCGCCGTCCCGCCATGTCCGCCATCGCCGCCTGACCGTGCGCGAGACCGTAAACGAGACCACAGGGATGCGTATCGCGATCGTCACCGACGCCTGGTCGCCGCAGGTCAACGGCGTCGTGCGCACCCTGAAATCGGTGTCGGCCGAGTTGCAGGCGATGGGCCATGAGCTGTGCATCGTGTCGCCCAATCTCTATGCCTCGTTTCCCTGCCCGACTTATCCCGAAATCCGGCTGGCGCTGCCGGGCCCGGGCGTGGTCGGCCGGACGCTGGGCCAGTTCCTGCCCGATGCGGTGCATATCGCGACCGAAGGTCCGCTGGGGCTGCGCGCGCGACGCTGGTGCCTCACGCAGAACCTGCCGTTCACCACCGCCTATCACACCCAATTCCCCGAATATGTCGCCGCGCGGATCAAGGCGGTGAACCCGGAATTTGTCTGGCGCTATGTTCGCTGGTTCCACGCCCCATCCTTCGCGATCCTGGCCTCGACCCCCAGCGTCGCGGCGACGCTGGCCGCGCACGATCTGCCCCAGAGTCGCCACTGGGGACGCGGCGTCGACACCACCCTGTTCCGGGCCGACGGCCCGCGCGATCCCTTCGTCACGGGATTGCCCGGCCCGGTCCAGCTTTATGCGGGTCGCGTCGCGGTCGAGAAGAATATCAGTGCGTTTCTGGCGACACGGACGCCCGGCACCAAGGTCGTGGTCGGCGACGGTCCGGCGCGTGCCGCGCTGGCCGCGCAATATCCCGACGTCCATTTCCTGGGCGCAAAATTCGGCGAGGATCTGGCGTCGATCTATCGCGCGGCGGATGTCTTCGTCTTCCCCAGCCGCACCGACACCTTCGGGCTGGTAATGATCGAGGCGCTGGCGTGTGGCACGCCGGTTGCCGCCCTGCCGGTCCAGGGTCCACTCGACGTGCTGAGCCCCGAGGTCGGGGTGATGGACGAAGCGCTGGACCGGGCCGTGGCACAGGCGCTGACGCTCGATCGCACGACCTGCGCCAGCTACGGTCGAGGCTTTTCCTGGCAGGCGAGCGCCGAGCAATTCCTGTCCGCACTGGCACCGATCAATCGGACGATCCGCGCGGCGGCGTGAAGCCTTTGGCTGGCTTCATTCTTGGTCGTGTTGACGGGCAGGAATTTCGCCTTCGTCGAAACCGGATCGACAGCCACGGCCCAGCAGTCACAGCCCATCGCCGGGGGTGCCTCTGCAAGAGGCTGCCTTTGCGCTTTTTCAAAGCGGCAGATGCGGCCGCCGAGCCGGGTTGGAGAAATAACCCCACCGATCACGATCGCTTGCGCGCCGTCCTTGCCCTGCCCGGAATGGCTCGCCGTTCCGATCGCGCCCCATGGAAAGGCGGCCAGCCTGTTCAGAGGGCCATGCTTCGTCGCAGAACCGCCCTGCCGGGTCATCCGCATCACGGCACCGCGATACGCTTGACATCCCGCGCCGCGCATCGATCATCGCCCAGGGGCGTTTAACGGGTTGAACCGAACATGCCGCGCATGTCATTCATAAGCCCTGCGCGATTCGTCACGACCACAGGTCAGGCGTCGCCAATTCGCCGGTCGTGCCGTTCGCGCATGGCCCCTCCAACCGCTGCACCGGAAAGGGCCCCGATTGGACGTCATTACGCTTAGCCTCATCCTCATGCTTGCCGTCGTGGTCAGCGGCATGGTCTCCCGCCTGTTGCCCGCCGCCCTGCCCCGCCCGCTCGTTCAGATCGCACTGGGCGCGATCATCGGCGGCATCGCGCAGATCCGGGTCGAACTCGATCCCGAAATCTTCTTCCTCCTGTTCGTGCCGCCATTATTGTTTCTCGACGGCTGGCGCATCCCGAAGGACGAACTGTTTCGCGACGCGGGCGCGGTGCTGGGGCTGGCATTGGGGCTGGTGTTCCTGACGGTGCTGGGCATGGGGTTGTTCATCCACTGGATGATCCCGGCCATGCCCTATGCGGTCGCCTTCGCGCTGGCCGCCGTCGTCTCGCCCACCGATCCGATCGCGGTGTCGGCGATCGCGCAAAAGGCGCCGATCCCCAAGCGGATGATGCACATATTGGAGGGGGAATCGCTGCTCAACGACGCGTCGGGCCTGGTGTGCCTGCGCTTCGCGGTGGCGGCGGCGCTGACCGGGGCCTTCTCGCTCACCTCCGCCTCGCTGACCTTCGTCTGGATGGCGGTGTCCGGCGCCGGGCTGGGCGTCGCGATCACATGGGGCACGATCAATGCCAAGAACATGTTCGCCCGCCGCTTTGGCGATGACAGCGGCTCGAACATCCTGGTCAGCCTGCTGATCCCCTTCGCCGCCTATATGGTCGCCGAGCATGTCGAAAGCTCGGGCGTGCTGGCGGCGGCGGCGGCGGGCATCGCCATGTCCTTCACCAACGTGTCCTCGGGCGCCAAGGCCGGCACCCGCATCCGGCGCCAGGCGGTGTGGGACATGCTGCAATTCACGCTGAACGGCATCATCTTCGTCCTGCTCGGCGAACAACTGCCACAGGTGTTCGCGGGCGCGCGCGACACGGTGATGCTCACCGGGCATGACAGCGTCTGGTGGCTGGGGCTGTATGTCGTGGCGATCGTCACCGGTCTGGCGGCATTGCGCTTCGCGTGGACATGGGTCGCGCTGCGACTGACGCTGTTTCGTGAACGCAACAACCCCGATCATATGAGCCCGCCGCGCCGCGTCATCACCGCCATGTCGGTGGCGGGCGCGCGCGGCGCGATCACGCTGGCGGGCGCGCTGACCCTGCCGTTGACGCTGAACGACGGAGCGCCGTTCCCGGCACGCGACCTCGTGATCTTCCTGGCCTGTGGCGTGATCCTGTTCTCGCTGGTCATCGCCAGCCTGACCCTGCCGCTGCTGCTGCGCGATCTGGAACTGCCGACCGAGGATGCCGCCAGCGAGGTGGACCGAACCCGCGTCGCCACCGCCAAGGCCGCGATCGCCGAACTGGAGCGACTGCAGCACGAAATGGCGGAGGGGCGCGACGATGCCGACCAATATGTCGAGATCGCCGCGCGCCTGATGGATGGCTATCGCAGCCGGATCGACACGCTGGAGGACGATAATGATCCGGACGAGGCGCGGCGAATCGAGGCGCTGGAACGGACCATGCGGCTGGCCGCGATCCGGGCGGAGCGGCGCGTGGTGTTCGACCTGCTCAACGCCCGCGCCATCGGGTCGGAAACCGCAAGCAAGCTGGGCCGCGAACTCGATCTGCTCGACACGCGCCTGTCAGCGCAGGGATAGCGCGACCGCGACACGCGCGGCACGCACCGGGTAACGCCCGCACGCCGGCATGGCTGCCGCCGCGCACGCTATCATCGGGGCGGCCGTGATCGGGAGGCCGCCCGCGCGGCAGGCGACATGCCATTTCGTGTCACCGATCGATCGTATCGACCGGACACCCGGCGTTGCGTGCAAAAAAGGTGGACGCCTTCGGCCCGCCCCGGCATGATACCAAAGCATATCATGAGAATACCGGCGACTGAAACGCCGGTGGATTGGGGAGCAAGGGCTGGTGAGGAACAACCTGAAGCGACAGGGAAACGCCCCTTTGGCAGTGGGATGCTCCAGCCATGCGGATACACCCATGGCGGGCCAGACGTCGTCCTCGGCCAAATTTGCCTTGCGGCATCGCCTCGGCCTGATCCTCGCCGCGCTCGCCCTGCCCCTCCCCGCGCTGGCCGCACCCAGGATGGTGGCGACGCTCGATCGCTGGCAGGTGCGGATCGATCCCAGGGACGCGGCTACGGCGCACGCGCATCCGCAGGCCGCGCAATGGGTCGCCGCCACCGTGCCGGGCAGCGTGCAGCAGGATCTGATCGCCGCGAAGATCGTCCCCGATCCCTATAAAGGCGCGAACGAGGCCGCGATCCAATGGGCGGGCCTGACCAAGTGGCAATATCGCACCACGCTGGACGTCACGCCGGAGATGCTGCGCCGCGACCATCTGGACCTGGTGTTCGACGGGCTCGACACCTTCGCCACCGTCACGGTGAACGGCCAGCCGCTGCTGTCCGCCGACAATGCGCATCGCCGCTGGCGGGGCGACGCCAAAGCGTTGCTCAGGGCTGGCGCGAACGAGGTCGTCGTCACCTTCGCCTCGCCGATCAGGACACTCCAGCCGATGGTGCGGGCCGAGAAACACCCGCTGCCCGGCGAATATGACTCGCCCTATGGCGACGAGCCCAAGGGGGTTCAGACATCGCCCTATATCCGCAAGCCCAAATACCAATATGGCTGGGACTGGGCACCGCGCATCGTCGATATCGGCATCTGGCGCTCGGTCCGGCTGGAGGCGTGGGATGCCGCCCGGATCGACACGCTGCGAATCGAGCAGGACGCGCTGACCGACGCCGAGGCGCGCATCCTCACCCGCGCCTCGGTCGTCGCTGATCGCGCGCAGACGGGGCGGATGGATGTGACCGTCACCGGCCCCGACGGCCGCCGCATCCGGGTCCGCCGCGACGTCGCGCTCCAGCCGGGGGTGAACGACGTGACCGTCCCCGTCTCGATCGCCAAACCGCAGCGTTGGCAGCCGGTCGGCTATGGTGCGCATCCGCTCTATACCGTCACCGCGACGCTGGCGGGCGCGGACACCGCCGAGAAGCGGACCGGACTGCGCACCGTCGAACTGGTCCGCGAAAGCGGCAGCTTCGGGTTGAAAATCAACGGCAACCTCATCTTCGCCAAGGGCAGCAACGTCATCCCCTTCGACGCCTTCCCCGCCCGCGTCGCCGCCGCCACCGAGCGCGAATTGCTGGAGAAGGCGGTCCGCGCCAATATGAACATGGTCCGCATCTGGGGCGGCGGCTATTATCCCGAAGATCGCTTCTACGACACCGCGGATGAGCTGGGCCTGATGGTCTGGCAGGACTTCATGTTCGGCGGTGCGGTCACGCCTCCCGACGCGGCATTCCGGGAGAATGTCCGGGTCGAAGCGGAGGAGCAGGTCGCCCGGCTCCAGGCGCATCCCTCGCTCGTCATCTGGGCGGGCAATAACGAAGTGCTGTCGGGCTGGGAGAACTGGTCGGACCGCAAGGCATTCAAGAAGGCGGTCGGCCCCGACGAGCAGGAGCGGATCGGCACCGGCATGGCGGTGCTGTTCGACCGCGTGCTGCGCGAGGCGGTGGTGAAATATTCGCCCGGCATCCCCTATTGGCCGGGATCGCCCTCGACCGATTATGAAGGGCCGACCGACACCGACACGGATGGGGACCGCCATTTCTGGGACGTCTGGTCGGGCTCCAAGCCGGTCGAGCGTTACACCGACAGCTGCCCGCGCTTCATGTCCGAATATGGCTTTCAGGCGTTTCCCGACCTGTCGACCATCGCGACCTTCGCCGATCCGGCGGATTTCCGCATCGACAGCCCGGTGATGAAAGCCCACCAGAAGTTCCTGGCGGGCGAGGGCAATGACCGCATCACCTTCTACCTGAAGCAAAATCTGCGCGATCCGCGCGATTTCGCCGATCTGGTCTATCTGAGCCAGGCGATGCAGGCGCGCGCCATCGGTCTTGCCGCCCGCCACCACCGCGCCTGCCGCCCGGTAACGCTGGGGTCTCTCTATTGGCAGCTCAACGACAGCTGGCCCGCAATTAGTTGGTCGAGTGTCGACTGGACCGGGCATGACAAGATGCTCCAGCACGAGGTCCGCCGCTTCTTCGCGCCCCAGACCATCGTCGCGGAAACGAAGCCCGGCGCGACGCGGATCGCACTGGTTTCCGACGCGACGCGCCCCGTGCCGCTCAGATGGCGCGTGACCGGCTATGCGATGGACGGCCGCACGCTGGGGTCGCAATCGGGCCGGGTGACCATGGCCGCCGCCTCGGCCAGCGACGTCGCGCTGATCCCGGACGCCACGCTCTTCGCCGGGGCCGCGCCGGAGGCCAGCTACGCCGTTGCCGAGCTGTTCGACGGCGACAAGGCGATCGCGCGCCAGATCATCGAGCGCAAGGTGCCGCGCGACATGGCCTATCCAGCGCCCGGCATCACCGCCCGGTGGGAGGGCAAGCACCTGACCCTCAAGGCCCGCAACCTGGCGCGTCAGGTGCAGGTCAATTTCGGGACGATCGCCGCCGAACCGTCCGATGATGGCTTTGACCTGTTGCCCGGCGAAAGCATCTCGCTCACCATCGACAGCGATGCCGATGCCGCCACGCTGGCGCGGACGCTCACCATCTACACCCTCGGTCCGAAGGACGCCCAGTGATCCCGTTCCTCCTCCTCGCCGCCGCCGGTCCGGTCGCAACGCCCCCCGCGCTTCCCGAAGCCGCGCGAAAGCTGACCATCGCGCAAAAGGCGGCGCAGCTGGTCAATGAGGCCCCGGCCGAACCCGCGCTCGCGCTGCCCGCCTATGACTGGTGGAGCGAAGGGCTGCACGGCATCGCGCGCAACGGCCCCGCGACCGTCTTCCCGCAGGCGATCGGCATGGCCGCGACCTGGGACCCCGTGCTGATCCAGAAGGTCGGCGACGTCATCGCGGTCGAGGCGCGCGCGAAGTTCAATGCCAGGCCGATCGACGCCGATCGCGGCCTGTTCGAGGGGCTGACCATCTGGTCGCCCAATATCAACATCTTCCGCGATCCGCGCTGGGGCCGGGGGCAGGAGACCTATGGTGAAGACCCCTATCTCACCAGCCGCATCGGCATCGCCTTCGTGCGCGGCCTGCAAGGCCCCAACCTGACGCATCCCAAGGCGATCGCCACCGTCAAGCATCTGGCGGTCCATTCGGGGCCGGAGGGCGGGCGGGACAGCTTCGATGTGATGGTGTCGCCGCGCGATCTGGAGGCGACCTATCTCCCCGCCTTCCGCGCGACGGTGATGGAGGGCAAGGCGCTGTCGGTGATGTGCGCCTATAACGCGATCCACGGCACGCCGGTCTGCGCCGATCCGATGGTGTTGACGCAGCGGCTGCGCACCGATTGGGGCTTTAACGGGCTGACGGTGTCCGATTGCGATGCGGTCGGCAATATCTGGCTCTTTCACCATGCCCGGCCCGATGCGGCGACGGCGGCGGCGGCCGCTCTGCGCGCCGGGACCGACCTGAATTGCGGCAACACCTATCATTCGCTGCCCGAGGCGGTGGCGCGCGGCCTCGTCACCGAAGGCGAGATCGACACCGCGCTGGCCCGTGCGCTCGCGGTGCGGCGGATGCTGACGGTCGACTCGCCCTGGAACGCGATCAGGCCCAGCCAGCTCGCCACCCCCGCCCATCGCGCCCTGGCGCTGGAAACGGCGCGCAAGGGCATCGTCCTGCTCGACAATCCCAGCGGCCTGCTGCCGCTCAAGGGCAAGCGGATCGCGGTGTTCGGCGCCAATGCCGATGATCTGGGCGTGCTGGAGGGCAATTATCATGGATCGGCGATCGATCCGGTGACGCCGCTGGACGGTATTCGCCGCACATTCGGATCGGACGTCCGCTATGCGCAAGGGTCGGTGCTGGCCGAGGGGGCGTTCGTCAATGTTCCCGAAACCGCGCTGTCGGCGAACGGCAAGCCCGGTCTGGCGGTCGAGACCATGGGGGCCGATGGCCAGTGGGGCGCATCCGCGCAGGATCGCCGCATCGATTTCAACTATACCAAGATCGCGCCGTTCCGCCGTCGCTGGACCGGCACGCTGACCCCGCCAGGGCCGGGCCAGTACAAGCTCCAGCTCAACGGTCCCGCCTGTTGGCACGCTTGCCCTCCGCATGATCCGGTCAAGCTGTGGATCGACGACCAGCTGGTCATCGACGGCGTGATCGGCAGCAAGGGTCTGGAGACGGTGATCGACGGCACCGCCCCGCGCCGCATCCGGGTCGAGATCGACCACAAGGGCGGCGACGAAGGGTTCCGCCTGCAATGGCTGCCCCCGGCCGAGGCGCAACTGGCCGAGGCGTTGAAGGTGGCGGGCGATGCCGACGTGCTGGTCGCGGTCGTCGGCCTGTCGCCCGATCTGGAGGGCGAGGCGCTGGGTGTCTCGGTCCCCGGCTTTGCGGGCGGCGACCGGACCGACATCGTGCTGCCCGAAATCCAGCGCAAGCTGATCGCCGCATTGCAGGCGACCGGCAAGCCGGTGGTCGCGGTCGTCCTATCGGGCTCGGCGGTGTCACTCGGCGAGATCAGGCCCGCCGCGACGCTGGCGGCCTTTTATCCGGGGGCCGAGGGCGGCACCGCGCTGGCGGAGATCCTGGCCGGCGACGTCAATCCGTCGGGTCGCCTGCCCGTCACCATCTATCAGTCGACCGCCGACCTGCCCGCCTTTGCCGATTACGGCATGAAGGAGCGGACCTATCGCTACTTCACCGGCAAGCCCGCCTGGGGCTTCGGCCATGGGCTCAGCTATACCCGGTTCGACTATGGCACCCCCAGCGTGACGGCGAGCGTGACGGCGGGCCAGCCGGTCGATGTCGCCGTGCAGTTGCGCAACACCGGCGCGCGCACGGGCGAGGAAGTGGCCCAGGCCTATCTGGTCCCGCCCGCGACCGACGAAAAGCCGGTGCTGACCGATCCCGTGCTGCAACGCCAGCTGGTCGGCTTCACCCGGATCGCGCTCAAGCCCGGTCAGGCGGGCACCGCGCGCTTCACCATCAACCCCCGCCTGATGAGCCAGGTCTGGCGCGACGGCACGCGGCGTATCCTGCCGGGCACATACAAGCTCTATATCGGCGGCGGCCAGCCGGGCGACGGCGCGGGCCAGTGGACCCGGTTCACCGTCACCGGCAACGCCCAGGCGCTGCCGAAATGACCCCAAATCGTCGCCAGTGGATGGCGGGCGCCGCCGCACTCGCCGCCACCCCCGCCTTCGCCGCCGCGCCTGGCTTTATCAGCAAGCGCCCGGCCGTCGCCGATCGCCGCTTCGTGTCGAAGGCGGTCGAGGCGGAGATCACGCGCATCGCCCGGATGATCGCCGATCCCGAACTCCGCTGGATGTTCGGGAACTGCTATCCCAACACGCTCGATACGACGGTGCTGTCGCTGGGCGAGGTGAACGGCAGGCCCGACGCGTTCGTCATCACCGGCGACATTCCCTGTCTGTGGCTACGCGATTCTGCGGCGCAGCTTCGGCCCTATCTGCATCTGGTGACGCGTGATCCGGCGCTGGGGCGCCTGTTTCGCGGGCTGATCGGGCGGCAGGCGCGATCGATCCTGATCGACCCTTACGCCAACGCCTTCATGCAGGACCCCAACGCCAGGACCAATCTCGGCTGGGCGCTGAAGGACGATACCGAGATGAAGCCCGGCGTCGCCGAGCGGAAGTGGGAGATCGACTCGCTGTGCTACGCGATCCGGCTGGCGCATGACTATTGGCGCGAGACGGGTGACACCACCCCCTTCGACGCGGAGTGGAAGGCCTCGGCACGAGCGATCGTCAGGACGTTCCGCGAACAGCAGCGCAAGGACGGCCCCGGCCCCTATCGCTTCCGCCGCTCCGCCCCAGAGCCGACCGAGACGCTCTATCGCGGCACCGGCCTGCCCACGCGCCCCAATGGCATGATCCATTCGGGGTTCCGCCCCTCGGACGATGCCTGTCTTTACGGCCAGTTCGTGCCCGCCAACCTGTTTGCGATGACGACGCTGCGCGAACTCGCGGCCTTGTCGAGCGCGGTCGGCGACGCCGCGCTGGCGCAGGACGCGACCGCGCTCGCCGCCGAGGTGGAAACCGCGCTGAAGCAGTTCGGCACGATGACGCTGCCGACCGGCGAGCGGGTCTGGGCCTATGAGGTGGATGGCTATGGCAATGCCGTCTTCATGGACGACGCCAATGTGCCCTCGCTGTCGGGCCTCGCCTATCTGCGTTGCGTCGATGCGGCCGATCCGCTGTGGCGGCGCACCGTCGCGGCGTGCTGGAGCACGGCCAATCCCTGGTATTTCGAAGGGCGCGCGATCACCGGCATCGGCGGCCCGCATACCGGCCCCGATCAGGTCTGGCCGATGTCGGTCATCACCCGTGCGCTGACCTCGACCGATCCGGCGCTGCTGCGCGACAGCCTGGCGATGATCCGGCGGTCGCATGGCGGCACCGGCTTCATTCACGAAGGGGTCGATATCGACGATCCCGCCAAATTCACGCGCGACTGGTTCGCCTGGGCCAATGGCCTGTTCGGCGAGCTGATCGTCCATATCGCGGCCACCCGGCCGCAAGTCCTGCGGGAGACGTTCGCATGATCCTGAGCCGCCGTTCGCTTCTCGCCGGAACCGCCCTTGCGACCCTGCCCATCGGAATCGCCAGCGCGGCCCCCGCGCCCGCGCCGGTTCGCCCGAACCTGTTCGTCGGCACCGGCGGCGACGGACATACCTATCCCGGCGCGGTCCTGCCCTTCGGCATGGTGCAGTTGAGCCCCGACACCGATGTCGAGCGCTGGGCCACCTGTTCGGGCTATCACCATGGCGATGGATCGATCATGGGGTTCAGCCATACGCATCTGTCGGGCACCGGCATCGGCGACATGCTCGACGTGCTGGTCGTGCCGACGCGCGAGCCGCTGAAGCTGGTGCCGGGGCCGCTGTCCGATCCCGATGCCGGCTATCGCCAGCGTTACTCGGACGAACAGGCGGAGCCCGGCTATTACCGCGTCAGGCTGGAGTCTGGTGTCCTCGCCGAGCTGACCGTGACCGAGCGGACCGGCTGGCACCGCTACACCTATCCCAGGGGGCCGGGCCATGTCCTGATCGACCTGTCCCACCTCGTCCTCGACAAGCCCGGCGAAAAGCCGCTCATCACCGACGCCGCGCTGACCATCGAACCCGACGGCACGATTACCGGCACCCGGCGCGTGTTCCGCTGGGCCGATGGGCGACGCATCTTCTTTGCCATGCAACTGTCGAAGACGCCGACGCGCATCCAGCTCTACGGCGATGGCGATGCCCCCGCGACGGGCCTGGCCGTCAAGGGCAAGCGCCTCAAGGCCGCCCTGTTCTTCGACGAACTGGGCGATGCGCCGCTGCTGATCCGCTGCGGCATCTCCGCGGTCGATGTGGCGGGGGCCAGGGCCAATCTCGCCGCCGAGGCGTATCATTGGGACTTCGACCGCACCCGCCGCGCCGCGATGACCCGCTGGGCAGAGACGCTGGACGGCCTACGCATCCAGGGCGGCACCCCCGACCAGCAGGCGATCATGGCCTCGGCCCAGTATCACACGCTGATCGCGCCGACGCTCTTTTCGGACGTGGATGGCCGCTATGTCGGGCTGGACGACAAGGTCCACCGGCTCCCGTCCGGGCAGTTCGCCTACAGCACCTATTCGACCTGGGACACGTACCGCGCGCTTCATCCCTGGCTGATCCTGACCCAGCCGGTCCAGGCGAAGAAGCTGATCGACGATGTGATCCGCCAGACGCGCGAGAGCATCTATGGCCCGCCGGTCTGGCCGCTCCAGGGCAAGGAGACGGGCGTGATGATCGGCTGGCATGGCACGGCGATCATGGCCGAAGCGCTGGTGAAGGGCATTCCCGCCGATTACGCATCCGCCTGGCCGGGCATCGCCAGCCGCAGCTTCGACTTCGCCGCACCCGACAAGGACAATAGCAAGGGCCGCGACCTGTACGATGCCAAGGGCTATGTCCCCGCCGACATCTGGTTCGAAAGCGTCAGCCGAACGCAGGAATATGCCTATGACGACTGGGCCGCGTCGCACATCGCGAAAGCCGTCGGCAAGACGGCGGAGGCGGACCGGCTGCGCAAGCGGTCGGGCAACTGGCGCAACGTCATCGACCCGACGATCGGCTTCGCCCGCCCGCGCTTCAACGACGGCAGCTGGTGGAAGGATTATGACCCCATCCAGCTCGGCCATATGCCCAAGCCCTGGTGGCGTGACTATACCGAGGCCAATGGCTGGCAGGCGACCTTCCTGAACCAGCATGATGTCTATGGCCTGATCCGCCATATGGGCGGCGACGCCAGGTTCGAGGCGAAGCTGGACAGCCTGTTCAACGCGCCCTCGACCCTGCCCAAGAACGCGCCGCCGGACATTTCCGGGCTGGTCGGCCAGTACGCCCATGGCAATGAGCCGGACCAGCACGCGGCCTATCTCTATGCCTATGTCGGCGCGCCGTGGAAGACCCAGCGGATGGTCCGCCGTCTGCTGACCGAGATGTACAGGAACGCCCCTGACGGCATCATCGGCAACGATGACTGTGGCCAGATGAGCGCGTGGTTCCTCTTCTCCGCGCTCGGCTTCTACCCGGTCGATCCGATCAGCGGCGCGTATGTCTTTGGCGGTCCGTTGTTCGAGCGGGTGGCGCTGCCGCTCGGCCAGGGCCGGGAGCTGGTCGTCGATGCGCCCGGCAACGGTCCCGACACGCCCTATGTCCAGTCGGTGACGTGGAATGGCCGTCCCTGGAGCAAGAGCTGGATCGACCATGCCACGCTGGCGAAGGGCGGCACGCTGACCTTTGCCATGGGGGCCAGGCCGAACCCCGCCTTTGGCCGCGATCCAAAGGACCGGCCGCCGTCCTTCGACCAGATGCCCGCCTGATCCCTTCCGGAGCCGACCAGATCATGACCGAATTCTCCCGCCGCGCCGTCCTCGCCTCCGGCCTCGTCGCGACCGCCACCCCCGCGCTGGCGCAACGTGGCGCGTCGGCGCCCAGGCCGTATGGCGCGGTGCCCTCCGCACGGCAGTGGCGTTGGCACCAGCGCGAACAATATGCCTTCGTCCACTTCGCCATGAACACCTTCACCGACAAGGAATGGGGGTATGGCGACGAAGACGTGCGGATGTTCAACCCCTCCGATTTCAGCGCCGACCAGATCGTCGCGGCGGCCAAGGCGGGGAATTTGAAGGGCATCATCCTGACGGCGAAGCATCATGACGGCTTCTGCCTGTGGCCGACGATGCTGACCGAGCATTGCATCCGCAATTCGCCCTATAAGGACGGCAAGGGCGATATCGTCCGCGAGATGTCGGACGCCTGCAAGCGCGGCGGATTGGCCTTCGGCATCTATCTTTCGCCCTGGGACCGCAACCGCGCCGATTACGGGCGGCCCTCCTATGTGGAATATTTCCGTCGCCAGGTGGTCGAACTCTGCACCGGCTATGGTGAGCTGTTCGAATTCTGGTTCGACGGCGCGAATGGCGGTGACGGCTATTATGGCGGCGCGCGCGAGACACGGCAGATCGACGCGCCCAGATATTATAACTGGCCGTCGATCATCGCGCTGGTCCACCAGCATCAGCCCATGGCCTGCACCTTCGATCCGCTGGGCGCGGATATCCGATGGGTCGGCAATGAGGACGGCGTGGCGGGCGATCCCTGCTGGCCGACCATGCCCAACCATCCCTATGTCCAGGCGGAAGGCAATTCGGGCGTGCGCGGCGGGCCCCTGTGGTGGCCGGCCGAGACCAACACCTCGATCCGGCCCGGCTGGTTCTATCACGCCGACGAGGACTCCAAGGTCCGCAGCCCCGAAAATCTGGTCGGCTATTTCGACACCTCGGTCGCGCGCGGCACCAACATGAACCTGAACCTGCCGCCCGACCGGCGTGGCCGCATCCCCGATCAGGACGTGAAGATCCTGAAGAGCTTCGGCGATGCGATCCGCGCCAGCTTCGCGACCGACCTCGCCCGGGGCGCGGTGGCGAGCGCCAGCCATGTGCGCGGCAAGGGATATGACGCGGCGAAGGTGCTGGACGGCGATCGCGACACCTATTGGTCCGCGCCCGACGGCGTGACGACGCCCAGCCTGACGCTCGACCTGCCGCCGGGTCGCCGCTTCGACCTGATCCGCATCCGCGAATATCTGCCGCTCGGTGTCCGCGTCACGCGCTTCGCGGTCGATGCCGAGATGGATGGCCAGTGGCAGCAACTCGCCGAGCATGAATGCATCGGTGCGCAGCGGATCATCCGCCTGCCCGCGCCGATCACCGCGCGCCGGGTCCGCCTGCGCATCGTCGAAGCGCCGGTCTGTCCGGCGATCAGCGAGATTTCGCTGTTCCGAAGCGTCGCCCCCGTCCCCGTCCCCGCCATCGTATCGAGCGATCCCACCGTCCTCGACACCAAGGGCTGGACCATCGTCGCGGCCAGCGCGCCGGGTGCGGAGAAGCTGCTCGACAACGACGCCAAGACCATCTGGGTCCAGCCCACGCCGACGCCGGACAAGCCAGCCAGCGTCACGGTCGACATGGGGCAGGTCCATGATGTCGCGGGCTTCAGCCTGACGCCCTCGCGCCAGGTGATGATCGACGCCGCCCCGCCGCGCGGCTATGTCGCGGAGACCAGCCTCGACGGGAAGACCTGGACCCCGGCCGGGTCGGGCGAATTCTCCAATATCGCCTATGCGCTCTCCACCCAGCGCCTGCCCTTCACCAGCGCGCGTCCGGTCCGCTATCTGCGATTGCAATTCGCGCAAGGCGCGGTGCCCGCCTCCAGGCTGGCGATCGCCGGGATCGGGGCCTTCACCAGCCGCTGATCCGCTCCGCTCATCACCGGCGCCCGGTGCGCCGCCGATGATGATGGTGCAGAAGCGAAAGGGCGAAGCAGGGACCGGATGGATCGGCGCGTGGAATGCCGATCCATTGCCGGCATGGCGTTTCGCCGCCGATCGACGCGCGGCGCTGACGGCCAACGCCGTCCTCGCCATAGCCCTGCTCTCTCCCCATGCTTCCCCAGCAGCGCGTCGTTCGCCGCGTGATCGCGCCATCGCTTGCTGCCGTCGAGCGCCGTGCCCC
The DNA here is from genome assembly GCF_040560405.1 of Facivitalis istanbulensis. NCBI lineage: Bacteria > Pseudomonadati > Pseudomonadota > Alphaproteobacteria > Sphingomonadales > Sphingomonadaceae > Facivitalis > Facivitalis istanbulensis. The sequence continues at coordinate 12,487 of NZ_JAVSCQ010000006.1, read as the reverse complement.
GCATCTGCGCCTTTTGACGCGCGCTGTTCATGGCCCTTCCGATGCCCGCCGTCGCGCCGATCGGGATCCCGTTGCGCCGCGCCGCGTTGCTGACGCTGTGGCTGATGTTCGTGGCGGGCAGCGTCGCGATCCTGTGGTGGCTGCGTCCCAGGTCGCGCAACTTGCTCGACCAGGGGCCGGGGCTGCGCGCCTGGGTCGGGTTGATCGCGACGATGGTCGGCGGCTGGCCGATCCTGGCCATTCCGGTCTGTCTGCAGGGAGATCACCATGGCAACCCCAAATGTCCGTCCCCGTATCGCCCTCGCGCTTCAGGGCGGCGGTGCCCATGGCGCCTATGGATGGGGGGTGGTCGAACGCCTGCTGGAAGAGGGTGTCGATCTGGTCGGCGTCAGCGGCGCCAGCGCCGGGGCGATGAACGGCGCGGCGATCGTCTCGGGCTATGCCGCCAATGGCTGCGAGGGCGCGCGGGACACGATGGAGCGACTGTGGCGCACCGTGGCCAATGCCTCGCCCCTCGCCCCGCTCGACTTCGGTCACTGGGGCGGGCCGTTCTTCGAACCCTGGCTGCGCCGCTCGCTCGACATCGCCAACCTGTCCAGCCGCTATGTCGCCCCTTTCCTGCCCAGCGTGCGCGACATGCGGGCTCTGCGGCGCGCGGTGCAGGACAGCATCGACCTGGACCTGCTTCGCCATCAGACGCGGGTGCCGTTGCACGTCGCCGCGACGCATATCGCGACGGGCTCCCCGCACCTGTTCACCGGCGAGGCGGTGACGCTGGACGCGCTGATGGCCTCGGCCTGCCTGCCCGACCTGTTCTCGGCGGTGGAGATCGGCGGCGAATATTATTGGGACGGCGGCTTCACCGCCAATCCGGCGCTGGAACCGCTGCTGACCGATGCGGTCGGCGCGACCGACATGATCATCGTCCAGATCACACCCTTCACCGTCGACGATCTCGGCAGCGGGGTGAGCGACGTCATGCGCCGGGTCAGCGACATCAGCTTCAACGCCTGTCTGCGGCGCGATCTGCGCGCCCTGTCCGAGATTCAGGATATCGCGCGCGCCGAACACTCCTCCGATCCCAGGATGCAGGCGATCGCGCGAGTCAACCTGCACCTCCTGTCGCCGCCGCCCGAACTGGCCGGGCGGTTCAGCATCAGCAAGGTCGATACGCGCTGGTCGGTGCTCCAGGACCTGCGCGCGATGGGCCGCGACCAGGCGGAGAAATGGCTGGCCACCAATCGCCGCTTCATCGGCCATGATTCATCGTTCGAGGGGCTGGTCGAGGAAGCGATGACGGGCGACTGACGCGGCGGCGCGGCGGTCAGAAATCGGCGGTCCAGCGCATCCCGATCGTCCGGGGCCGGATCGGGGTCGAGACCTCCTGGCGGCTGAGCAGGACGGGATTGCCATAGGCGAAGCGATCGCCGCGCTCGTCGAGCAGATTGTCGAGCGTCAGCGCCAGTGCATGGGGGCCATGCCGCGCCGTGATGCCGATATTGCCGACGCCATAGCCGCCCTGCCGCACATCGAGCAGGTCGCCGACCCCCAGCACCGACGGGCCGACCATCGCCACCTCGCCACGCAGCGACAGCGTCCAGTCGCGAGCCAGAGGCCGCTCGTGCTCTACCCCGATCCGCGCCGACACGCTGGGCGTTTCGGGCAGGCGACGATTGCGCGCACGGCTATGCTCGGCGATCGGTCCGGTGACGCGATTGTCGGTCAGGAACAGCGCGCCCGTGACATGCCAGTCCGCGCGCGGCGTCCATTCGGCCCAGCCCTCCAGTGCGTCGATCCGCGCATTGCCGATATTGCTGGTGAAGGGCTGGCCCTGCCGGTTGATGAGATCGGCCTGGATCGCGTCCCAGTTGGCGCGCGACAGGCTTAGCGAGGCGGACAGGCCGGTCGGGCCGCTGCGTGTGTGGCGCAGGCCGATTTCCGTCATGACGATCGAATCGGATTCGAAATTCGCGACCCGCCCTGCCCCCGTCGCCACGGCGAGACCGCCGGTGCGGAACCCCGACTGATAGCGCCCGAACAGCGTCCAGCCCCGTCCCACCCGCCAGGTCGCGCCGAAGGTCGGGTCGACGCGGGTGGTCGAGCGGCCCTTGATATAATAGGTCGTGCGCGGGATGATCGATGGTTCGCCATCGACCCGCGCGACGGTCACGCGCCCGCCCAGCGTCAGCCACAGCGCCTCGGTCAGCGGATACGTCGCCTCTGCGAACAAGGCGCCGCTGCGGGTGACGTTGGTGACACCCAGCACCGGCCGTTCGTTCCGCCGGGTGGTCAGCGACCGGCCCATGACCGACTGGTCCGCCGCGAAATTGACGCCGACGACCCAGGAGCCGCCTCGCGCCAACCGCCGCGACAGCCGCGTCTCATGCGTCAACAGCGACTTGGTGCCGCTCAATTGATAGGAGAGATACGGCCCCCTGACGGTCGCGTCATATCGCTCGAACGATGCGCCGCCGACCAGCCCGGTGGCCGACACGAACTGCAACCCGTCATCCCAGTTGCGCGTCACGACCAGGCGGCCGAAGCGCATGTCGCTCCATGACGGCTGGGCAATGGCCGCGCGGGTTTCCAGCGTGTTCTCGCCAATGACATATTGCGCGTCGCGGGCATTGATGGCCTGTGTGCCGCCGCCCAGTTCGACGACCCAGCCATTGCCCGGCAGCCAGCGCAGCGTGCCGCGCACCCCGCTGGTCAATACGCGATTAATGTGCCGTGCGCCGGTACGGCGATTGTCGATATAGCCGCCCTCGACCGCATGATAGCCAACCACGCGCAGGCCCAGCGTCTGCGGCTTGAGAACCATATTGGCTACGATCGCCCCGTCGCCGCCAGGGCCGCCATGATCGGTCAGCGCCGCACCCGCCTCCACCCGGCCGCCGGTATGGTCGAGCGAGACGGGATTGGACGTCAGCCGGACGATCCCGCCGATCGCGCCCGATCCGTGGAGTGCGCCCTGCGGCCCCTCGGCGATCTCGACCTCCGCGATGTCATAGAGTTTGAGCCCCGGATCGGGTCCGGCAAAGGCGATCTGCACCTCGTCCAGATACAGGCTGGCGGTCGCCTCGGTCGCGCCGTTGAAGCTGCTGTCGGCGATGCCCCGGATGAACAGCTTGTTGCGTCCCGGCCCCAGCGCGGTGGTTTGCAGGATCGGCGTCTGCGCGGCGACCGCGCTCAGGTCCGCGCCGCCGGCGGGCACCGTGACGCCGCGACCGATGATCGAGATGCTGCCCGGATAGCGCGCCAGCACGGTGCCCTGCTTGCTGGCGGTGACGATGATGTCGCGCCCCGCCTCGGCGATCCGCGGCGCGGGGAGAGCGGCGGAATGCAGAGAGGGCGACGGCCTGGGAGCCGGACGGCGCGGCTGGCCGACGATGCGAAAGCTGGTCGCATCGATCGCGACCGCCCGGTATCCGGTGCCCCGCAATATCGTCGCCAGCACGCGGGCAGGCGGCCCATCCGACACAAGGCCGCGGGTCCGCACGCGGCGCAAGCCTTCATCGGTGGTGATAATGGTGATCCCGGCCTGGCGCGCCAGTTCGCGCAGCGCGAAATCCAGCGGCGCGGGGGCGAGCACGATCCGCCGGGGCGTCCCGGATCGCGACGGCTGGGCCATGGCCGGACGAGGGGACAGGATCGCCGGCACGACGAACACGGCCGCCACCATCAGGCCGCGATCAACGATCCTCGCTCGGCGCCCGCAAAACCCAATTCCCACCGCTTTGGCGCCACTCCGCTCCGATCAGCTTCGCAAGGCGTGGCACATCCTGTTGCGCATCGCCGGTCATCTGGATCAAGCCGGTGACATTGCGGGCGCGCAATGGCCCCTCCACCGCGATCCGCACTCCATAAGCGGATTGCAGTCGCGCGGCAATCGCCGCCACCGTCTCACCGTCCACGTCCAGCGCGCCGTCACGCCATCCGCCGACCCGCGCCGGATCGACCCGCATCCGGCGCAGGCTGTGCGACGCCTCGTCCAGCGACGCGCCGTCGCCCGCCGCCAGCGCCACGGTCTGGCCCGGCGGCATCAGCGCCACCGATCCTTCCGCGACCGAAACATCGAGCCGCTGGCCCGCACGACGAACGTCGAACACCGTGCCCAGGTCGCGGATCGTCACCTCGCCCGAGCGCAGCTCGAACGGCGCGGCAGGATCGTGGCGAACATGGAACAGCGCCTGTCCGTCCTCCAGCGTCGCGACGCGCGTGTCGGACCGATCGATGCGCAACCGCGACCCGCCCGCCATTTCGATCCGGGTGCCGTCGTTGAGCGCGATCACGCGGCGCTCGCCCGGCGCGGTCTGTTCGATCCGGATGTCGGGTCCCTGATGCCACAGCATCGGCCCGGCCACCAATGCGACCGCCGCCGCAACGCCGGACAGCAGCCACCAGCGGCCCCAGCCGCCATTGTCGTTCGCCGCCTCCACCACGGCGTCCGTGGCAAGCGGCTCCACCGGAGCCTCGGCCGGCGTCGCCGCGACCATCCCCGGCGTCAGCGCGGCATCGGCCATCGCCACCGCATCATAGGCGCGCGCATTGGCGGGATCGGCCTCCAGCCAGGAGGCAAAGGCATCCCATTCGGCGGCGGTCATGTCGCGCTGCCGAATATGCCATTCGATCGCCTGTTCCCGACGCGTCACTGGTCCGCGCTCCTTTCACTGTCATGACGATGCGAAGACATGCCATCCGCACCCTCGACAAGACGATTTTCCTGCAAATAATGATAGGCGCGGCGCAACAGCTTCTCGACCGCGCTCACCGTCACGCCCATCCGTTCGGCGATGACGCGCTGGGGCAGTTCGTCGAAGCGGAACAGGGTGAAAGCCTCGCGCATCCGATCGGGCATCGCCGCCACCAGCGCCTGGGCGCGGACCAGTTCGCTGCGCGCGCCGACGATGCGCTCGGGATCGGCATATTCCTGCGATTGCGGCTGCACCTCTTCCCACGCGCCATCGCGCGCGCCGCGCCGCGCCGCCGCGATCCGCCGATCCGTCGCCAGGTTGGTCGCCATGCGGCACAGGAACGGCACCGGCTGCTCGATCTGCGCATCGTTCAGGCCCGTCACCCGCAGCCACAGATCCTGCAGCGCGTCCTCCGCCTCCTCGGCTGAACCGAGCCGGGCCGCCAGCAATCGGCGCAGCAAAGGCCGCGCGCCGATGAAATGGCTTTCCAGACCTGCGCCGGGCAATGAACATCCTCTCGGTCAGGCGGCGAAGGCCAACCCGCGAACCTCCGCCATGTCCGAAACCGAAAGACCGCGCAAGACGGCGGCTTCATTCACCCGCGCCGCCGCGATCGCATCGCCCGGGCGCTGTCCGGCCCCCGGATGGCACATGACCAGATGCCGGGGTCCGGCCTGGTCGAGGAAGCGCGGGAACGCTGCGCCGAAATGTCCGTCAAAGCCGTAATGCCCGGCGAATCCCCGATTGCAGCGCAGGCCGAACGCCGCCGCATCCTGCGACAGGCCCCGCGAGTGAAAGGCGCTGCCGATCGCCTTGCCACGCCAGGGCCGGCCCAGCATCGCCCTCACCCGATCCTGGCAGGTGCGGACCCAGGCATCGGGCGCGCGGCGGCGCGTGGTGGCCAGCACGATCGCGCGCACGTGGGGCAAGGCGTGCGCATGCTGATGCCCGTCGACAAAGGCGGGCGGGCGGCCCATCGCCTGCTCGAACCGGTCGAACTGCGCCTCCACCTCGCGCGCGATCTCCAACCCGTCGAGCTGGTCCCGCGCGGCCAGCCGGGTCAGCGGATCGATGCCCGGCATCATCCCGTCGCGGGTAAAGCCATTGGGATGGATCGGCGCTTCCTCGGTCAGCACCAGATGCAAGCCGATCTGCGCCGTTGCCGGCACGTCGCGCAGCATCGCGCTGTCCTCCATCCAGTTGGGGCGGACGGTCATGCAACTGGTGGCGTTCAACTTGGCCGATCGCAGCAACGCGGCGATCACCATGCTGTCTTCGGTCGAAAAGGCGAAATCGTCAGCGCAGAGAATAAGCTGGTTCACCCACCACTCCCGCCAGTGTCTGGCCAGCCAATGTCTGATAGGCGCGCTCGCGCATCCGCTCGGTCGTCAAATGCCGGGCGCGCAATCGCCGCGCGAGGAAATCATAGAAGAACCACTCCCCCGCAAAGGGCGCCGTGATGCTGTAGAGCATTCGCTCGGTGAGCGTCCACCGGATCGACTCGCGGTCCCGCTCGCGGTCCGAGGGCACGCACCACAGGCCGTCGTCATAGCGCATCGTGCCATGACGCATCACGCGGTGGATCACCTCATGATCCTCCAGCACATAATTCCAGTGGCGCGGATCGAAACCGCCCGCCGCCTTGAGCGCTTCGGTTCGAAACGCCTGCCCCGCCCCCCCGGCATGGCATTGGCGCGGCAGCAGGCGGGCGGCGATACGGATATTGGCGGACTCGCGGCGGCGCTCATCCTCTCCGTCGCCCGGCGCGATGAAATAGGCCCCGGCCACGACGCAGCCGGGCCGCTCCAGCAGCGCCTGCGCCTCGGCCAGATAGCGCGGCGGATACCAGGTATCGGCATCGCAGGTCGCGACATAGCGCGTATGGACATAGTCCAACCCCATGCGCAGCGCATGGACCTTGCCCGGCATCCCCTGATGCACCAGCACATGGTCGAGGCCCAGCCGCTCGCAGGCCGCTCGCGCGATCCGGGCGCTGTCGTCGATCGAGCCATTGTCGACCAGCACCAGGCGGAACCGCACCGTCTGCGACGCCAAGCTTTCCAGTGTCTCGGCCAGCCCCGACTCTTCGTTGAAGAACGGCACGACGACCGTCCAGTCCATGGCCGGGCGGCGTGCGACTTCCGTCAATCCCGCATCGGTCCAGGCCTGGGCATTCCGCCAAGCCGCACCTTCCGCATCGAGCAGCATCGTTCCACCCCGTCTAGAAAAGCGAATTCCATCAAATGGGTGGAACCTTCATCCCCCGTGTCCCCGGTTCCGGCCGGCGATCCGCAGGGAAGGTTCCAATCGAATGGACGACACCAGCCGACACCAACCGGACATGGTTGGCGAAGTTTTTTTCTCGATGATGGAACCATGGAGATTTCGTTTGCAGGAGGCCCCCGATCCGTGGAAGCGCAGCCGATGCGACGGGCCGCTCGGGCGGCCTCGCGCCATGGCCGCTTTGGGCCCTGCGACCAGGACGTTTCGCGATGATGACCCTTGCCGAGCCTCGCCACCATCGCCACGCCATGATCTGGTCCGACCGGGCATGGCCCGTCGCCCTTCTGCTGCTGCTCTTCACGGTCGCCGTGCGCGCACGCGATTACGGCAATGTCGTCGCGCATGTGGACGAGCAATATTATCTGCTGGTCGGCGACCGCATCCTGCACGGCGCGCGCCTCTATATCGATCTGTGGGACCGCAAGCCGCCGGGACTGTTCCTGCTGTTCTCCGCCTTCCGCCTGCTGCCCGGCGACGGCATCCTCGCCTATCAACTGGTGGCGACCGCCTGCACCGCCGCCACCGCATGGCTGATCTGGTCGGCGGCGCGGCGGATGACCGGAAATGGCGAAGCGGGGCTGGCGGCGGGGGCGGCCTATATCCTGTGGCTGCCGCTGCTCAGCGGCGGCAGCGGCCAGTCGCCCGTCTTCTACAACCTTGCCATGACCGCCGCCGCGGTGCTGACCCTCGAACTGCCCCGGCTGGCGGCGCGGCGCGCGGTGGGCGCGATCGTGACCAGCGGTATCCTGGCGTGCCTGCTGGCGGGCATCGCGATCCAGATCAAATATACGCCGGTGGTCGAAGGCGCCTTTTTCGGCCTCGCGCATCTCTGGTATCTGCGGCGCGCGGGCGCCCCATGGCCGACCGTCATGGCGGCGGCGCTCCTATGGATGGCGATGGGCGTCTTGCCCACCGCTTTGGTTGTGTTCCATTTCTGGTGGAACGGCCCGGCCTCCTTCGACGCCTTCTGGTTCGCCAATTTCGCCTCGATCACGCTGCGGCGCGGCTATCCGGCCGCCAAGATCGCCGGACGGCTGGCCGGGATCGGCGGGCAGTTGCTGCCACTGATCGTCTGTGCGGTGATCGCCTGGCGGAAAGGCCCGCGCAGCCCGGCCCTGACGCTGACCCGGATCTGGCTGGCCTTTGCCCTGATCGCCTTTGCCATGATCGGCGCGTTCTTCGACCATTACGCCTTGCCACTGGTCGCGCCGCTCGCGCTGGCCGCCGCCCCCGCCTTTGCCATGCTGGGCCGCAAGGCGGTGATCCCGGTCTTCGCGATCGGCACCGCCCTGCTCGCCTATCACGCCGCCACCAATGATCCGTTGGAAAGCGATGGCATACGCCGCATGGCGCGGATGATGGCCGCCGCCGATCGGGGCGGCTGTCCCTATGTCTTTGCCGGCGACTCGATCCTCTACCATCTGTCGGGCGACTGCGTGCCGACCGCCTATGCCTTTCCCTCCTCGCTGGCCTATGACGCCGAGCGCGGGGCGTTGGGCATCGATGAAACGGCCGAGGTGTCCGCGATCCTCGCCCGGCATCCCCCCACCATCGTCACGCTGGACGATCCGCTCTCGCCCTGGAACATGGCCACGAACACCATGGTCGACCACGCGCTGGCCCGCGACTATCGCCCGGTTTTCATGACCCCGCGGGAGGGGCGGCACGAGATCCTCTATCTCCGCCGCGACCTGCCCGTTCCACCGGTGCGATAGACATGCGTCGGCGGTTGTTTTTCCATGCGCCTCGCACCATCTGCGGCGTCGAAGCCTTTGGAGCCTGACGCCCATGCGTGACGACGCCTATGCCCCGCCCGCCATCTGGACCTGGGACAAGGAGAGCGGCGGCCGCTTCGCCGCGATCAACCGCCCCGTTGCGGGCGCGACGCACGACCGGGACTTGCCGGTCGGACGTCACCCGTTGCAGCTTTATTCGATGGGCACGCCCAACGGCGTGAAGGTCACCATCATGCTGGAGGAATTGCTGGCGGCGGGGAACGCCGATGCCGAATATGACGCCTGGCTGATCCGCATCAGCGAGGGCGATCAATTCGGCAGCGGTTTTGTCGGCATCAATCCCAATTCCAAGATCCCCGCGCTGGTCGACCGGAGCGGGGACGAACCGCTGGCGATCTTCGAATCGGGCGCGATCCTGATGCATCTCGCCGAGCGTTTCGGGGCGTTCCTGCCGACCGAGCCCGGCGCCCGGGCGCGGGTGCTCTCCTGGCTGTTCTGGCAGATGGGCAGCGCGCCCTTCCTGGGCGGCGGCTTCGGCCATTTCTATGCCTATGCGCCGATGAAAATCGAATATGCGATCGACCGCTATGCGATGGAGACCAAGCGCCAGCTCGACGTGCTGGACCGGCAACTCGCCGATCACCGCTATGTCGCGGGCGAGGATTACAGCATCGCCGACATGGCGATCTGGCCGTGGTACGGACAGTTGGTGCAGGGCCAGCTCTACGATGCGGCCGAGTTCCTTCAGGTCGGGGAGTATACCCATGTGCGCCGCTGGGCCGATGAGCTGGGCGCACGCGCGCCCGTCCGGCGCGGGCGGATGGTCAATCGCGTAATCGGCGATCCGGCGGAACAACTGCGTGAACGCCATGACTCGAGCGATTTCGAGCAGCGCACCCAGGACAAGCTGGCGGCGACCGACGCCTGATACCCGGCAGGCGGATCGCGGGGGCGATGGAGCCTTGCGCGATCCGCCGCACGATGCTTGATCGCCGCGCAGGAACGCGCATTAAGTCCGACATGCCTCCCGCTCCCCGCTCCTTTGCCAGCTGCCCCTCTGCTGCCCACCGCTCCGCGCTGCGTCGACGGCCCTGGCGGCTGGCGCTGTCCGTCGCCGCGCTGGCCTTCGCCGGTCCTGTCGCCGCCGACCCGGCACCGTTCGACCTGCCGGGGCCGGGGCTGCGCATCCTGGTCACGCGCGGCAAGGCCACCCTGCCCATCGCGCAGGTGCCCAACCTGGCCACCGGCGACCGCCTGACCATCGAGGCGGACCTGCCCCAGGATCAGCGCGCGCATTATCTGCTCTTTTCCGCCTTTCTGAGCGGCGCGACCAATCCGCCGCCCAAATCCTGGGTCCAGTCCGCCGAGACATGGAAGCAGAAGAACAAGGACCGCCGCCTGACCCTGACCGTGCCGGATGGCGCGCGGCAGATGGCGCTGTTCCTGGTGCCCGAGACCGGCGGCGCGTCGGGCACGATCGTCGATGCGGTCCGCGACCGGCCCGGCGAGTTCGTCCGCGCGGTGCAGGATCTGAACCAGGCCTCGCTCGACCGCTCGCGGCTCAATGCGTTCGTCGCGGCGATCCGGGCACAGGAGAACAGCCACCCCGAATTCCTGCGGACCCTGGCCCCCGCGCTCGCCAGCAGCCTGGCGATCAAGCTCAACCCGGATTGTCTGGCCCGGGTGATCGAGTTGCAGGCGGCATGCCTGCTCGAAAATCGGGACGCGCTGGTGCTGGCCGATATTCACAGCAGTTCGATGACTGACACGCTGATCGGCGCGCCGACCGACCTGGCATTGCAACTCAGCTACACGCGCGAGGCAGGGCTGGGCTATTACAGCCCCTATATCGGCGTCATCCGCGATATCGCACGCGTGTTCGGCGCGTTCGGCAATCCGCAATTCGGCTATCTGCCGACGCTGGCGCTGCGCGACGGCGATCATCTTTCGCTGCTGCTCAATGCCGCGCCCTCCTTCGCCAAGCCGAAATCGGTCCTGGTCGCCGCCATGCCCGCGATCGACAAGGGCAATCCGCCGCGCCTGCGCGTGACCGGAGAGCAGGCATTGTGCGGCGCACGCCCCGGGCTGGTCCTGCCGGTCGAGGGCGCGCCGCTGATCTATTCGACCGATTTCGCGCGTGACATGGTGGCCAGCCTGACGCTGGCGGATGGCAAGACGATCGACGTGCCCGTTCGCGCCCGCGCCGATCGCGGCGGCTATGTGCTGGCGCAGCCCCTGCCCGGCGGGCTGTCGGGCAAGGTGACCGGGCGCCTGCGCGGCCTGTGGGGTTTCGATCCATATGAAGGCCCGGCCTTCACCCTGCAATTCCCCGATGACGGGGCGTGGCGTACCGCCGATGCGGCGCAAAGCCTGGTCGTCGGGCGCGACAATCCGGTCACGCTGACCGGCCCCGCCGCCGCCTGCGTCACCGCGGTGTCGATGCGAACCGGCCAGGGCGATGCGCAGCCCGTGGCCTTCACCCGGCGCGGCGGCGACGCGATCACGCTGACCCTGCCGCTCAAGGGCGCGCGGGCCGGCGATGTGACGCTCGACGTCCAGCAGATGGGCCGCCCCACGCCGCAGACCGTGACGATGCGCGCATTCGCCCCCGCGAGCCGTGTCGACACGGTCACGCTGGCGCAAGGCGACCGTTCGGTCACGCTGACCGGACAAAGGCTGGACGAGATCGCCGGGCTGCGGATCGGCGAGGCACGGCTGACCCCCGGCGCCCTGACCCGTGACGGCGATACCGACCATCTGGTCGCGACCGCCGCCGATGGTCCCGCGCCGGACGGCAATAACGCGCGCATCCAGTTGACCGATGGCCGCAGCCTGTCGATCCCCGTCACCAGCGCGCCGCCACGCCCGGCGGCCAGCCTGGCCTCCCGCAGCCTGTCGCCCCGATCCGCCACCCAGGGGCTGGCGCTGGCGACGCGGGACGAAACCGGCCTGCCGGACGACAGCCGGCTTACCTTCGCGCTGCGGGCGGCCCCTGGCCAGCGCTTCATGCCGACCGACGGGGTCGAGGTGGCGACGGCGGACGGCGCGGCGACCCTGATACTGGACGGTGGGCGCGATGTCCGGCTGTCCTCGCCCGATGTCGCGGTGGCGACGCTCGATCCCGCGCGGCTGGGTCCGGCGGTCTTCGGCGCGCTCCGCTACCGCGTGGTGCGCGGGGCGGTGAAGGGGGATTGGCAGCCGCTGGCGACGCTGGTGCGCCTGCCCCATGTCGACGCGCTGCGCTGCACCGCCAATGCCTGCCAGATGGAAGGGCGCGACCTGTTCCTGATCGACCGGGTCGCCGCGACGCCCGACATGGCGGGCGCCGTCACCGTTCCGCCCGGCTATACCGCCGCGCGGCTCGCCGTGCCGGTGGCGAAGGACGGCATGCCGAGCCTGACGCTGCGCGACGCGCCCGGCGTGGTGTTCACGCTCGCAAGCGGTACGGCGGGGTCCTAGCCGCCCCACCATCGCCCGCCCCCCGGCTTTGCGCCGGGGATGCGGGGCGGGTTGAGGCTCAGACCTTGCTGGTGAGTTCGGGGACGATGGTGAACAGGTCGCCGACCAGGCCGATATCGGCCACCTGGAAGATCGGCGCGTCCTCGTCCTTGTTGATCGCGACGATGACCTTGGAGTCCTTCATCCCCGCCAGATGCTGGATCGCCCCCGAAATGCCGATCGCGACATAGACGTCCGGCGCGACGATCTTGCCCGTCTGCCCGACCTGATAGTCGTTGGGCGCATAGCCCGCATCGACCGCCGCGCGGGACGCGC